>NZ_JDWI01000050.1:0-23735 GCF_012932765.1 Rhizobium sp. 57MFTsu3.2 | reverse complement strand
CCGGAATGGACGCTTGATCTTCCCAATCGCGGCTTTGAACTGAAGAAGGTAAGCGGGATCGACTTCCGGATCGGGCTTGGGATCGCCTGGAACAGAGAAGACCCGACCGCTGGCCGCGACGACATTGTCGACATCGCACGGTCGCTGGCAAGGCGCTGATGGTACAGCTCGCCGGGCTCCACAGACAGTTGGCTGCGTGGACCACTCCAGAGGAGGCTTTCGCAAAAATTTGCGCGTGTGGGGCGGTTGTAGTAACTGGAGGCATTGATAATCGATAATTTAGCGACCATCTCACGGCTTCCGGGATCTGCGTTTCCCGACTAAGGTCGATGCGGTTTACAGGAGAGCGACATGCTGCGCCCGAAATTACTCGTTCTCATCATGGCGGTAATCTACATCGGTATTTACGCTGTCGCGACCTTGGGCGTAAGCGGGTTTTGGATCTAGCCACGAGATGCCGGGCTGGGCGCACGCAAGGGTGACATAGATGTGATCACGTGCACGACCTCGCGAGCGGCCTGCCCTGCGGGGCTCGAACATCATCGGACGGAGTATTTCCGTGAATTGGGCTCGGACAAGCCTTCACGGCGACCAAGTACTCGTCTATGACGTCTGCAACCCTTCGTCGTCTACCTTCACAGAACCTAATGCAAGGAGAACTCGTATGGCGGAACTGTCGGTCTATATTGGTTGGGATTCCCGAGAAGATATTGCCTACCAGGTTGCGAAGGAATCGCTGCTGGAGCATGCGTCGATCGACGTCGATGTACACCCGATCAAGCTGCAGGAGCTCGTCGATCGCGGTGTTTATACGCGACCAGTTGATCCCCTGGCCTCGACCGAGTTCACCTATTCGCGCTTCTTCACGCCGTGGCTTGCTGGTTACAAGGGCTGGGCCCTGTTCTGCGACTGCGATTTCCTGTTCTTTGGAGACGTGGCTGAGTTGCTGCAGTACCGGAACGAGGATCAGGCCGTTGCATGCGTACATCATGACTACACGCCAAAGGAAGGCGTGAAGATGGATGGCAAGATCCAGACGACGTATCCGCGCAAGAACTGGTCGTCGTTCATGCTCTTCAATTGTGACCATCCTTCCACTCGCAAGCTGACGCCGGAACTCATCAACGCTGAGACGGGCGCGTTTCTGCATCGCCTTCAATGGGCCGATGACCGCGCGATCGGGGAAATTCCAGAAGAGTGGAACTGGCTTGAAGGCTGGAGTTCAAAGCCATCGGTCGGCTACCCCAAGGGCGTCCACTACACCAATGGGGGCCCGTGGTTCAAGAACTGGCAGGAGGTCGAATACGCTGACAAGTGGCTCGACAAGGCGCTCGCCATCGATCCTAAGTTCGCTCCGGTGTGACGCTTGAATCTCGGCTTTCTTGTCAAGCTCCGCTGGATGCTCTCGCGCCGCTCCTTCAGCATCGGAAACGCACCCAATATGCGCTATTGGCCTCGATTCCGAGGCCGGGGCCGCATAGAAATTGGCGACAGGTTTACGACTCGTTGTGGCGTGATCGTCGATGCTCAAAGTGGGCACATCAACATCGGAAATGATGTCTCGATCAATGACTATTCCATCTTGCTGGGACACGGCGGAATCAGGATCGGCGACAATGTGCGTATCGCCGCCCACGTCGTCGTAGTTGCGTTTGAACACAACTACGAGGATCCGGCGACACCAATACGCCTGCAGTCCATCAGGAAGGAGGCTGTTGTGATTGGTGACGATGTCTGGATTGGAGCGGGCGCCAAGGTACTCGCGGGTTCTCACATTGCCCGTGGTACGGTGATCGGGGCAAACAGTGTGGTGAAGGGGAGAACGGTTCCCAATGGTGTGTATGTCGGAGCACCTGCGCGCCTTGTAAAAACAAGGACAGGCAAACATGCGAGATCAGAGGCCGTCGATCGTCCCGTTCCAGTGCAAGCGTTTGGATAGCAAGACAACACATACGGTTGAACGATGAGCGGACCTGACGTCAACGATTTACAGGCGACGAATGCAATTCCTCCGAGGGAAATCAACTCGGACGAATGGCGATCGTTTTTTCTCGGCTATAGTCACATCGTCTTGGTCGCAAACAGCGATGAGGTCGATATCAACGAGCTAACCTCGCGGTTTCCGGAGACGACACTCTTCATCTTCTTCAACAAGGTTTACAAGGTCCTGAGTGAACCGTTCATCCGCAGTGCCATTCTGGTGTCGCGAAGCGGAACGTTGGGAGCAAACCTCGTCAAAAGCGGTAAAGTGTCGAGGGTTCTTGAATACTTCGACAAAAACAGCTTCCTCGGGATCATCAATTTGGCAATTGGTGATCGCGAAAAGTTCAGCCCAGAATCTGAATTCGGAGGCGTGGCCGTCAGGCATCTCGATTTGACGGCCCTGTTTGCTCCGTTTTATCCGAAGACCAGTCTTCCGACGAGCGGATTTGCGCTGTGCTTCTGGCTCGCCAACCTTCAGCTGCCAGCAACGATCACTCTGGCTGGCTTCTCGTCCAAACGAAGTGAACGCTATCAGGTTCTCGACGTTCACGATTGGACGTATGAACAGGTGGTCTTGCGGCTCATGTATCGGCGCGGGAAGATAGACATCATCGGCCGCGAAAGGACCAATCCTTATGCCGATCTGGCGACACACTTCCCGGAATATTCTCCAGGCGAAATTGCCCTGACGGCGAACGAAGTGCTGTCGGAGCGCCTCGTGAACCTGAGCTCGATCGTTGACCGGCTGATGCATGTGACGAGGTTTCTGCGGTTCATCGACAGGACTTACAAGAAACTGAAGCCGAAGACGCGAAAACAGCGGCAATGGGACGCGATGGAAGGCAAGTAGGTGTTACCGCATTACCATCAGGCGCCGGCACCTGCGAGCTGACGGTTCTTTTGAAACCCGGCAGCCAGCGGTGTCAACGATACGATCCGAAATCTTGTCATCCTGGTGGACCTCGTCTTTCGCCTGTCTCACTGAAGGGCTCACGCCAAGTGAGCGGCAGCTCCTCCGGCGTCCCTGCCAAAATTCATGCCTAAATGAACCGACATTCCTTCGGCTTGATCAGGCTACGCCAATTCGCAGGAGGTCGTGGAAATGCACGAGGCCGATCGGTCGGTTATCGTCATCGATGACGATCAGTGCCCCGATGCTGTGCTGATTGAGCTTCGCCAGCGCCGCGGTTGCCACCACGTTCGGCTTCACAGTCTTCGGCGTTCGGGTCATGATATCGTCAACCAGCAATTCGGAGAGATTGCGCGTCAGATTGCGAGCAAGGTCGCCTTCCGTGACGATGCCGCAGAGACGACCGTCATCCTCCATGATCCCAACGCAACCGAAGTGCTTGCGTGAGAGCGTCGAGATGGCTTCCGGGACTGACGTTCCTCTGCGCACCAACGGCACGCGATCGCCCGTGTGCATGATATCGGCGACGTGGCTGAGGCTTGCACCGAGTTTGCCACCTGGATGGAAAACATGAAAATCGAGGGCGGAGAAACCGCGCGCTTCCAAAAGCGCAATTGCCAGCG
This sequence comes from Rhizobium sp. 57MFTsu3.2, assembly GCF_012932765.1. Lineage (NCBI taxonomy): Bacteria > Pseudomonadati > Pseudomonadota > Alphaproteobacteria > Hyphomicrobiales > Rhizobiaceae > Rhizobium > Rhizobium sp. 57MFTsu3.2. The sequence continues at coordinate 20,219 of NZ_JDWI01000050.1, read as the reverse complement.
CGTCACCCATGGCGAGCTGCATCAATGTCGAGGTCGTTGGCGCAAGTCCGTGCGGGCAGGCCTCTGCCTGGTTCGGCATCAGCAGAATGATGTCGGCCGCTGACGCAAGCGACGACTTCTCCGAGCAGGTGACAGCGATTAGGGGAATCGAGAAGCGGCGCGTATAGGCGACGATGCTGCGAATTTCGGCACTTTCCCCGCCCTTGGAAAAGGCAAGAACTACGTCGGTCGTGCTGATCATCCCGAGATCGCCGTGGTTTGCCTCCGCAGCGTGGACAAAGAACGCTTGTGTTCCGGTCGAAGCCAGAGTGGCCGCGATCTTCACTCCGATGTGTCCGCTCTTGCCGACGCCGGTGACGATCACACGACCGGTGATCCCGTTGATCGTTTCGACGGCACGCATAAACGGAGCGGCGAGACCATCATCGAAAGCACGCTCCAGGGCCTCAAGAGCCCGTCTTTCGGTGCCAACCGTCCGCTTCGCAGACGCCAGAACACCATCCTCGATGACATTTACTGCTGTCTTGTTCATGGTACGGTGTTAGCGGTTTTCATCCGCCAAGTCTATTTCGCGAGCGACGCACTCTGCTTTCTAGGCCGATAGGCTGCAGATTTTTCGCTGAATCGCGTCTTAGGAGACAAATTCCGGGAACTCTTGCGAAAGGCGAACGAAAGACCGTCGGCATGACGGTGGGTGCAGTACTTCGTTGCTGGAGCACAATGAAGGGAAGGTGGACACGCCAACGGCCGCTGCCTTATCGAGTCATCCGATCAGGTCGTGCCTGCGGTAGCCGTTGCCCGGAAATAGGCACGAGAAAACGCAGGTCGTGATTGGCGGGGCGTTGAAGCCTCGGGAAGTCCTGGCGGAAGAATATTTGTCGTCGCTGCGAGATTGGACCTAACAGAGTCTCAAGGAGGATGATCCAACGTGGCAACGAAATTGGCGCGGCGGCGCGACCGGTGAGGCTCCACCCTGTCGAAAAAGCTAGGTTGTTCGCGGATCCCACAAGGGCAACCCCACCGACTGGGCAACATTCGGATCAGCCGTGAAGACGGGCAATCTCTGGTCGCGAAATATTTGCAGTGCTTCCAAATCTGTTTCTTGATGCATGCGAGACAGATTCAACGAGTTGTATTTGTGGCCCTTGGAAAGAGGGTCGATCCCGGTGAGAACCACGTTTGCTGCCCCGCTCGCCAGCGCAAGAGCCGCGCCAACTATGCCGTTTGACCACTTGGCTTCGCCTTCCAGTTCCAGATTCAATCTTCCTGTCATCCGATGCATCAGGGAAATGCGTTCATGGCGGCTGATCAGTGTCAGTTCGTTGTAACGATAGTCGAACGCCTCAAGTCCTCTAAGGAGCCGCTCCCGCTCATGTCGCCAATTGAGAAGGCAAAGAAGCCCGGTTCTCTGATGCTGTAGCACCCGGCGAACCTCGACTGCGGCGGGATTGAGCCCTTCAATCTGGTTGAACTGCATCAATGTCACATCAGGCGGGTGAGGCAGCCAGCCCTGAGCTGCAATTTGGGAGGCATTGATGGTCAATACGCGAAATGAATCGTCCCAGCCCAAAGGCTTGGTGGAAAAGGGCGCAGAGCCGGCAACGACAACCGTCTTTCCAAGAAGGAGGCGCTCTAGGTTGGGGACTCGTGGTGCCGCCAGCCGATACCGCACCCAGCGCGTAAAATAGCGCCTGGTGCGTGTCAGTCCATCAACATCCAACATGCTCAGAATTCCTCAAACTCGAAACATCCTGATTCCGCGACTGGTACAATCGTTGAACAAACCGGGTGCAAAGACAAGCATATTAGCCCGATTTGAGATGATTTGGCTTCGGATGCTGGTCTACTGCCGCACGCCGCCAAAACGACATCTGCTTGAGAAGTCTCTGCGCGCCGCGGATGCGGACCATGTCCTCCGGTTTATCGTACCGGAACTCTTCGGCCCGCGGCTAGAGAGCTTGGGGCAGAGGTGCGGGTTAGTGAGGGGGCGTCACTGCTGGCGACTTGACATCGAGATCGGCCGCAAAGCTTTTCCGGTCGATTTGGAGCGGGCGCTTTACGCCGACAAGCCAGCCCCTGAGGAGATTTCTCGCCTTGATGCCTTCAAGGCGAAGCCGCATCAGTTTCCTGCGTAGCTCGCTTTGCGGCAAATAAGCCCGGTCTATGGATTTGCGCACAAAAGCCGATTTATCGGCACTACCGTCGAGAAATTGCATTTGAATGACGGGTGTCGGCTCGATCTGGTAGGCTTTCAGCCAGCCGCGATGCCAGAAGTAAGCGTCGAGCAGGGAGTAGGTCTTCGTATCCTCGAGCATTTTCCCAGCCGCACGTGGGCCGATGACATAGCCGGCGCTGCCGACGCGGTTCTGAAACACCCTGGTCGCGCGGTGCATGCCGTCGGTCCAAACTGCTGATTTTGCAAGGATATGCGGGCGAGGCGCGAACTCGAGGTCATAGACCCAGTCCCAATTGTCGCGCCGAGCCTCGATGGTCCTGATCGCGTCAGCAAAACCTGAGGACAGTACTGCGTCGTCTTCGAGGATCAGGGTTCGTTCGTTACGCTCGACAATGATTTTCCAGGCGAGCCTGTGCGAGGTGAAGCAGGCGATATCCTCGCGAAGCGTCGGACTCGGCCAGGTATTTGCTGCTGCTTGGCAGTCGTCGACGGACAGGTCGCTTGCTTCGAACGCGTCGAGAAACTCGAAATCCAGTCCCAGCCTTTGCATTTGCCGCGATTGAAACTGTCGTCTTCTTTGCTCGGCTTTCCGACTGATAATGAGAATCTTCACTGCCGCTCTGCCTGATAGATCATTCCGTCGGACCTTATTCGTCTCGTCCCGTCTTATCAATCAATCCCCTGGTGCCCAGCGGAACCTTGCCGGAGGGCGGCACGCGGCGACGCTCGCAAGCCGGGTTGACGCGAAATTCCAAATAACGTCGGGCGTTGTGTTGTCCCGCGTATCCATCGCTGTCGCTCCCGGCGCTGTGTCGCTGCCGGCGGCGCCGGCTACCGCAGGATTTACGCCATCCCGTTTCGCGTTCCGACAGGCCGAGAGCGAGCTTCAATGGGACTGAGGTCCACCTATTGGATCAGGTGACCTATACGCATTCACTGACGACGGCCACGGGCCAACGTAGGTCTCGATCAACACCGAGGCGATGCCTTCGACCGACCGATGGCCCTGGTCGAAAAGCTTCACTGCTGCGTGGTTAAGAAGCCTGGATGCCTCTTTGTCCGGATCTACGTCGTAGTACCGATACCACTGCCTGACGGCTCTCGAGAGAATTAGAAAATCGGTGTCCTGCATTGCCGCCTCCTTCGAACAGGGAACAAGTAGTGCCACGTTCTAGATCTTCAATCCCGAGACTCGATCACGAAATGGACGCAAACATCGGCCTCGACATTGCAGACCGTCGAAAGCCACGACCGGATCGAACGCATAGGTGAGTTGTCCGTTTCGGTCTTCTGGAAGAGGCTTTGATCCAATAGGCTGGCTTCACTTGTCTGTCGGCGGCGGTGCCAATTCACGCCGCGGGGGAGCGCCGATGACGCCGACGGAGGGCGTTTTCAGATGACATTTAAACTGCCGAGGTCATTTTCCAGGCTGCTGAAATCGCAGAAAATGTATCGAAAACTGCTTGCAAAGGCGCTTCGCACACCAACCCCAACTGTATCCAGAAAATCGCGCAGCCCGGTCGCATCGAAGCCGAAACTCAGCGAAGTGACCGGGTTCGGTAGCAATCCAGGACGGTTGACGATGAAGCTCTTCGTACCCGGAAAATTACCGGCAAAGCCGCCATTGGTCGTGGTCCTGCATGGGTGCAGGCAGACGCCCGAAAGCCTGGATACGGGAGCCGGCTTCTCCAAATTCGCTACACTGCGGGGTTTTGTTCTCCTTTATCCTCAGCAGAACGAGACGAATAATCCCCAGCGATGCTTTAATTGGTTTCGGCCGAGCGCTGTGGCGCGGGACCGTGGCGAGTTGATGTCGGTCCGCCAGATGATCGAGTACACATGCCGCCACCATCGAGTAGATCGGTCCAGGGTCTACGTTGCGGGCCTATCTGCCGGCGGAGCCATGACTTCGGCGCTCGTCGCCACGTATCCCGATCTTTTCGCTGGTGCTGCCATTTTCGCCGGGATGCCGTTCGGCGCGGCAAGGGATGCAATATCGGCTATGCGCGGCATGAGGTCCGGTATCAAGCGAGAGCCTCAGCAGTGGGGCGACCTGGTGCGCAAGGTTTCGCCAAACACGAAAGAATGGCCACCGATCTCGGTATGGCATGGAACGGCTGACAGTGTCGTGAATCCGCTCAATGGACGCGCCTTGGTCTCGCAATGGCTCGATGTGGCGGACATGGACAAAGCGGTCGGGAAAACGAAACAGATGTCATGGGGCACTCTCGAGGAATGGAAACGGGGAGACCGTCTGCAGCTGTCATTCTATTCCGTTCAGGGGCTGGGGCATGGTTTGCCGCGAAAGTTCTCAAATCAGAAGGAGAGGGTAGCTGATGCTTACGTCCTGCCGTCGGAGCTGTCTGCGCCCTTGGAACTCATGCGAGCATGGGGGTTACGATCCTGGCGTGCCGATTGATCCGACGCGTTGTTTCGACGCGTGTCCGGTCGCGTAGGGAAGAAATGGCGGACTGTCGCAGCCTCCCTGACGCTCCCTCGTTTCCACCGGCGGCGAGAGCGTATCCGATTGGTCTCTCCCGAGGCGACTGCGCGAGTTGTTTTCGATAACGCCACTGGAAAGATTACCGTTCTTCTCCGCGAGAAGAACCCGAAGTCCAAGAAGATTGTGAACGTGATTTGTCTGTATGACAAGAAGTCCGGAAAGGCTTCGATCACCGAGTACCAATGGCTGGGGCAGTGACACTGATCTCGTGATCCGTATAGACCCTAGCGCTTCAAATCGGCGGCGATCATCTCGCTACCGATTTCGGGAGAAGATGGCCAGTGAGCCTGTCGGCGTGCCTGGAGGGATTCATACTCACTCAGCCTCGCGGGGTCGGGCTGTATGATTTGACCGTCCTTAAGGAAGGCGAGTTCGTCGTAGCCAGCAGGCATCGACCCGACGAACTCCGCCGCCTGAGCTAGGATCATCCTGAATGCGATGGCAACCTCGCGGGCATCAATCGTCGCGTCACTCATGACTCGATCAAAGTCGTCTTGTCGGTAGACAGCATTCCGGCCCAGTTGCTCGATGAGGCTTTCCGGAGTGTAGCCCGGATCCTTGGCCGGAGCTGCCCAGATGGCGGCGCCCAGTGGGAAGTGGTTTTTGTGGAGGTGAAGTAGATCGAGGACGTCTCTCGGCTCCTTGCGGGAGGCGGCCGCAAGAAGCTTGTTTGTCGCCAAGTCGAACATGTGCAGCTTGAAGCCGAACAAGTCGTCCGGGATGGACTCGAAAAATCGGTAGTCGCTGTCGATTACCCAGTCGAGCAAAGTGCTTTCGCCATCCTTCGTTACGATGGCCTGATATTTCTCGGGGTGCCGGGTCGCCCATCTGATCTCGAACCCGGCGGCTATCAACGACTTTGCATCGATCTCGACTGTGTTTCTCAGCATGTTGACACGGTCGTCTTCGCTGAAGAGGTCGTGGAAAATGTCGATATCGTCGGAATACCGGGCACTATCCCTGTTGATGACAGTGCCGCCAGCAATATGACTGCCGGGATGCCTGTTAGCAGCGATAGTCGCCATCGCATCTTGCTGAATTCTACGAAGCGGCACGGCAGGCCTCTTCGAGGCGGACAGCGAACTGTCGCGTCGTCATATTGCCGTTGCGCTTGAGACGGGCGACGGCGTCGAGCACGTCGGACACGGTCGGATCCTGCATTTCTCTCGTTGACCAAAAACACAGTGGGCCATACAGGGCGAATGCTTCGTGGTAGAGGGCGCGCGCGTCCGCCGATACGGCTTGCCGCATGGCGCTCTCCGTTCGTTCTCGTGCTAAAGCCCTCATTTCCATCAGCGTCCGTGTCATTTTCTCTTTCAAGAAAATAGGATACGGCCGAGCGCTTCGCAAGCGGCGATACGCTGCTGGGACAGCGGCTCAGGCCGTCGGCTTCATGGCAGGTTGGTCTGTTTATCAGTCGTGATGTCTCTCCAATGCATCCCCGCTGTAAAGAAAGCTTGCCTGCCCAGGTTCACCTTCCTTCGAGATGTTGCTGGATCCGTAAGGTTCTCGCGAAGTGATCATGATCGCGTCATTCGGTGCCGGACGCGCGAGATGCTGCGCTTCATCCCACGGAGCGCCCATCTAGAGATCCGTCTCTTCCTTCGTCCTCAGCAGGACAGGCATCGCCTTTTCGTGGATCGGCCTAACGACATCATTTGGGTCGGTCGCGTGGCTGACTGAGCGCTTTGTCGCAGTCACAAAGCTGATTGGGACGTGTCGCCAAGGCGAGCCGGAACACTACCTTTGCATCAAGAGCCGCTGCAAGGAATGCGGATTGGGCCTCTCTCTGGGTTACTCCTCCTGCCATGGTACCAGCGCAGGCCTGCCGCAGTATCTCGTCGTCCCATAACCTGCTAGCTTAGGGCCTGTGGAAGAACGTTCTGGAAGTGCCACGCAAAATGGATCGGGAGGGACGTTCGAATGGAGGCATCGAGCACTAACAAACCTTTTTTGCAGAAGAAACGCATCCGCGGGCTTTGGCTCGCAACGACGACCTTTTTTGTTGTCGTGTTCCTAACTCGTCCCCTGTACGCGGGAGCAGCTTTGCACCAACTATCTGAGAACATTGGCGTCGTTCTCGTCATCGCAGGTGTTCTGGGCCGTCTCTGGGCAACGCTCTACATCGGCCAACGCAAGAACAGACACCTAGTAACCACCGGCCCTTATTCCATAACCAGGAACCCGCTTTACGTTTCGTCGATGCTGGCGATACTGGGCGTGAGTTTGATGATCGGGTCCGTTTTGATCATAGCCGCTTTCGTGCCGACTTTCTTTTTTCTGTTCGCCTACGCCGCGCGGCGCGAGAGCGAATATCTCAGATCAAAATTCGGCTCTGCCTATGACGACTATGCGGCACGAACTCCATTTTTTATGCCGAACCCGCTATTGATGAAGCTGGACGCAGAAGTCACCTTCCGCACCTCGGCTTTGTCTACCGCGTTCCGTGACTCCCTTTTCTTAGTAGCGTTGATTCCTCTATGTGATCTGCTGGAGTTCCTGCAAAACGAGGGATACCTCCGAGCAGTTTTCTATATTCCATGAGCGAGAGTGATTGATCTCAATTACTTTCGATCGATTTCGGAGCCAACGGAGCAGGCTCAACTACTCAGCGGTAGTCGGCTTTTCTCGGGGTGGAATCTCCGGCCAGCCCTAAAGGACTAATATTTCTTCCAGTGCGCCTTGTCCGCCTTCCCTGCATGAAGTGCACGCGGTGGTACCTATGCGGGTCTATTGACCGCGCATGTCGCGACAGGCCCGCTGTCGAATAATCAGCGCTTGAAAAGCTGGCCACTCATTTCGTCATCGTCGATAATGACCCTCAAGTCGCCACTGCGGAATGTTGCGAAGGATCAAAACCTCTCGTTTGTACGAATAACTGTATTCATAGCCTATCGGTGGCCCGAAGAGCATCGCGGAAAAGAGTGGGTGGTAGCGCAAACCATGGCCTCGAAGCGATGGAAGGTCTGCGAGACCCCGAGCAGGCGAGGGCGGCGTTTGTCGCAGCAGCTATCGCAGCAGAGATGCTGATGATCAAGGAAGAGTACATTCAGCAGGGGCCGGAAAGGCGTTCTGCGAAGAACAAGCGGGGCAGCGGTCCGGAGATTCTATGAATGTCTGAGCGCTATCCAATCACCCAAGACGACACCATCCAGAAGCCTTTCCCGATCACGGCTATAGCGCCGACAACGAGCAAGGCGAAGATCATACCGGGGAGTTCGAAGCGGTTCACTCCGTTTCCTGCTGATCGATTGGTACGCGCCGCACCGCACGCGGCTGACCGAATACTTCGATTATCTGCATATTGCTTATATCTGCAATTTGCTGATAGTGCCATCACGTGAAGCAACGGGAGGCGCATATGAGAAATCCGGATGGCGGCAACGAGTTCTTGCTTATCGATGGTTTAGATGACCGCGTCATCAAACAATACCTACATGACTGGCGCAGTAAGAATCGCCATTCATTTTCGAGGAAGTCCAAGGTGTCGTGGACACTCTGAAAAGACTTCTCGGTGCCATTCTGTAGTCGAACGTTAACAGGGATATTCCAGAGGACATCTGACGTCGTCATTTTTTCCTCCTTTTCTTACAACGACAACGTGAGAAGAATCTAATATTCGGTGCGCGCCAGCTCAAGAGGCGGCACGTGAAATCTTAACGGTTGCCACCCGCGACACCGCGACAACCCACCATTAGACAAAAAGAGACCCCGCCGGCGTGGAGGCCAAGCGGGGCTCTTGGGCAGTTTGAGTTTGAGTAGGAGCAGCAAGGAGGGGCAATGCCGTTCCGCGTTCTTAACGAGCGACTTCAATCTTTGTTCCGCGCCTTGTAGCTAGGCATATCGATGTTCCCATAAAAGAGTCCCGCACGGTGTTGTCGGCGGGGCAAGTTCTTCGACGGAAAGGTCGCGCCATAGAAGGGTGATCTGGCGCGATCTGTACGGGGGAACGTATGTACGAGCGCCTTGTTCCGTTTCAGCCAGCGCGATATCCGCGCGCGGCGTCTACCAGCAGCTTCAACTGGTGCTCATCGTGGATGCCTTGCTGATAGAGTTCGATAATGATTGAGGCCGCTCGCTGGCCCTCATCGGACGCAGCTTCAATGTGGTTCTGACGACAGTACTGCTCAAGGGCAGCTTGGCATTTCGATAAATCCTCCGACGTCAACGGCTCGTCGTGCCGATGAAATCTCCCGGTCATTTCAGTTTTCCTCCTCTGTTGAATTGGGCGGAAAACGAGATGGTTTGTCGATTTTCGAGATTCAAGACCCTTCGATTTGGATCTCGATCCACCACCGGACCGCATCTGACGAGACCAGAAGCCATGGCACTCGACGAGCGCGTTTGTCCCCAAGCGGACAAATTTAGATGAAGCTTAAAAAGTGTCTTGACTGGCCGGAGTTAATGCGCACCTGATTCGGCCAGAGGTGACCGATGGCAGAATACGTAGGTGAACATATCTCAATCCGCGACGTATTAGTGTGCGTCGAGAAGCGCCAGGGCATCAACATGCGCCGGCACTGCACGCTAAGCGATCTGGCCTACAGCCTCCTTTACCGGTGGCCGGAAGATCACCGGGGCAAGGAATGGGTTGTCGCTCAGACCATGTGCCTTGAAGCGATGGAAGGCGTGCGAGATCCAGAGCAAGCAAGGGCGGCATTCGTAGCCGCAGCGCTGGTTGCTGAGATGCTGATGGTCAAGAAAGAGTACATCCAAGTGCGGGGCGAGAAGCGCCCGAGGAAGGCGAAGGGCAGAGACCAGCCTTCGCCTCACTAGCCTCCAATCACCCAAGACGACGCCATCCAGAAGCCTTTCCCGATCACGGCAATAAGGCCGACAACGATGAGGAAGGCGAAAATAGTGCCAGGGATCTCGAAGCGGTTCACACCTTCTCCTGACACTTTAGGGCTGCATCTAGCATAAGCTCATAGCCCTCCTTCAAGCCTCCGCACACATGGCAGGCATAGCCGTAGTGGACTTCTTCGGGAGCCAGCATCTCGGGCGTTGGCTCGCGCATCGCTTCGATCGCAGCAACAGCCTTGACGCGGAACCCGCGCTTTTGGGTATCGTGAACGTCCGCCCACGTGATCTCGCGGCGAACGGCGTCAAACGGTTCCGCTTCGTAGATCGCCCGAGCAACCTTCTCGACCATATCCATCACATCACCTTCCGTGTAGAACCTTCAACCTATCATAAGTCTCTTCCACCAACCGGGATGCTTCTCGGACATCAACCGCCCATCCATGGTGCGGCATGATCATTCGCCTCTGCCAGGGAATGTGGTTTATCGCCCATATCCATTGGCCCTTCTTGAGGCTCGTGAGATCGAGGAAGATCCTCCCGTTTGTAGATCACCTTCCCATGCTGCAAAGTCTTGGTGGCTTTCGTCAAGCCACGTCTCTCGCCACTTGTGTTTGGGTTGATAGTCCACCCGGGCTGACCTGTTAGCTAGATTTTCGTTTGGACCTGCGCTTATCATCTCTTTTCCGAGTGATGTCGGGTGTTTTGTTGATCTTCCCGGTGATTTCCACGCGCAGGCCGCATTGGTCGGCATTGACGCTGTAGACCCTGTCGCAGCCCCAGACGGTGCCTATCGCGGTCTTCAGGCCGTCGAGTTGGCAATCCCCAATCTTCTCCCGGATATCATCCGTCGAGTAGGCTTTACGTCGCCTGCAACAGGCGCACGTCGCCTCCAGCCGATAGCCTTTATAATCGGAAAGGTAGGATTGGTGTTTGGCCGCGGTGAACATACGGAATATCTCCTCGAATCGCGCCGCACGAGATGAGATAACTTCCGCCCCGAAGTTGGGGTATGAAATGGCCTCAAATGACCCGCCGTCAAGGTTTCCAATTCGCGATTTGTTCACGGGTTTTTCGGGTGTTTTCAAACCCTCATTGGAAACCACTTTCCTTGATTTGCAGGGCCTGTCCAGTTTCTTTGATTACTCGTTTTCGGTACGACCAACATCGTGTGATCGACGGCGATTGCCGGACCTTTCGCATTCTTCGCCCGATCAGCAACAAAACCATCAGCGAGCATTTTCAGAACCTGTATAAGTCCGGTGAACTCGATGAAGATTCAGTTGTCCGGAAATTTCGGATAACTGCCGCAGATGGCAAGGAATATGACGTTAAGCATTATAGCTTGGATGCGATCCTGGCTGTTGGATACAAGGTAAATTCCAAGAAAGCGACGGAGTTCCGGCGTGGGCGTCCACCAATGCAGCGCGGCACGAAGGCGGATGTGCAAGCTGGGATCGGGTATCTCGAGAAGTCAGTCAAGCTAGATCCGGGGTTCGCACGGGCTTGGAGCGAACTCGGCATCGCCTATTCCCTCGCTGGCACCGTGAGCTATATCGACGCGTGGATCGCCTCACAATCGAAGGCGGTGCAGATCGCCCACGAGTATTCCGGCACCTTCGTACGCACAGAGCCGATGATGGCCGATGGCTTTGCGGCCATGGGCTTTGCGGAAGAGCAGATAAACGGGTTCTTCTTGGCTGCTTCGACGCTTTAAGGATCGCGCAATTCAATTAGAGGAAGAACTGGCAGCCAAACGAAACGACTGCAATGGCCAATGGCATCGTTAGCGCCATGACCACGCTCTGCCAGTCGATATGATACGCTTCAGCGCGCGCTTCCAAGTTCATTCGAGTTACTCCCCACATGAGGAGGAACCTAGCGAAGTCGGGGGCAATGTCGTCTCAAAATAAGTTTCTGGCTGTAACATTCAGCAGCGGGCTCAAGGCCGTTAACCCTTTCTGACCTCCCACAATCTGGAGCGTCCTATGGACCGCAAGCATTTCTTCGATGCTACGCGAGCGTCGATCTTTGGCGGCTCGCTTGGCCAGTCTCAGGTGTTCGGCATGGAAACGATACTGGATGCCTGCGCAGAACAGCAGGTGTCCGACTGAGCCTGCTGCCTATCCGCTTTTGGGAAGAAGTCGCTGCGGTCGTGAACGGCGCTTATCAGCAGTGGCAAATCATCGGCGCGGCGATCGAAGCGGTGCGTATGGGGGACGAAAGCTGCAATCGAGGCGGCTCCGACCATATCCGATGCGGAGGGCGCGGCCGCCGCCGCAGTGTGGCCTTAGAAGGGATATGCAAGGATGACGGGGTTCTGAGGATCACCCTCGCACAGCCCCTCTCACAAGCAACGCCTGCCTGCAAGGTTGTTTTTCGAGCATATCTCTTCCGCTTGAACCGGGTAATGACCTCGTTCGCGTTATCAGGTCATTCTTTTGAAGGGTCGCTCAGAACCGCAAAAAGCCCGCCGGGGAGGCGAGCTTCCTTTTGCATACTATTGAAGCTGACCGCATCATTGCTGTCGGGCTCATAGGGACACAACTGGCCGTAGATAGCACCTCATCCAATAGAGGTATGCGGCCCAACCTCTACGCGAAGCGAACTTCTTCGCACGCCTGACCTCACAATCTGGAGCTTTAAATGGATCGTACAGCGTTCTTCGCTGCGCTGCGCCGTCGCGCGTCTGGCGTTTTCGGCACGTCTCTCAGCCAGTCGCAGGTGGACGGCATCAACGGCATTCTGGATGCCTTCGCCACTCATGGAGATGGACGAGACAAGACGCTCGCCTATGCTCTCGCCACGGCCTACCACGAGACCGGCGCCCGCATGGTTCCAGTAAGAGAGGGTTTTGCCAAGGATGACGTCAGCGCTCGCCGGATCGTCGCCAAGCGCGAGTATGGCCAGCCTGCGGGCAAATACGGCCATGTGTTCTATGGGAGGGGTCAGGTCCAATTGACCTGGTCTTCCTCGCTGGCGAAATTCCCGAACAGCATCTCCCCGCCCTTCACTCCACAATGAGAGCACTTCAACCATCCGGCGGGTGTTTCTGTCGAATGGCTGTTGTCTTCCGTAGGGCTGTATCTCTTCAATATACGCCTGCCTCAGTCGTTAGGCATGGCACTTCACCTGGATATCGACGCGGTGCGGGGCGTAGTGGAGAGAGCGGGGGGGTCCATCGACTGGATACGAATCGCATGCGTGCATCCTCGATAGGATCGACCGCCGCATGTCGATGGGTTGGCCCTGAAGCCTCAGGATACGCATGTATTGTAATCCGTCTGGTCCTGATGGCTGCATTCGGACGCCGATTAAAACAGGGAGGTTCATGAGAGGGTCAGAACCTCCCTGCCATTATTCTTGAAGAGAAGTCTCGTTGGCGGCGGGGATCCGCGAGTCGAAACCGTCACTTCGTCGCATCCCAGGTTGCGGCGATCCTAACATACTCGGAAAAGTGGTCTAACTATTCAAAGGTATTAATCGGCTGCAAGCTACGGCGTCTGATCCAAGGTTGGACCGAGACGCCTCATTTCAACAAAGCTTAGCAAGACGCCTCGGCAAGCAGAGCAACCTGTTTTCCTTCAATAGCAAATCGCCCGGTTTCCATGCCGCGCGGAATCATCCAAGAGAGGTTGGAACGAAAGCGCGCCCTATCCGTTTTGGGGTCTGGCTTTGCTTAATCTCTCCCAGCGAAGCCTCAATGTTCCATTGCCCCGCAACCGCGACTGCCGGGTTCAAATACAAACTCCCACCCCGCTTCCTTCAGCGGGGTTTTTTCTGTTAGCGGCCTTGCGTGGAACTTCGCCTCGCTCGGAGGCCGCCGACAAAAATTGGGGGTCGCGGGACTTTTACGACAGCGGGCGGCCTTGAATAGAAGCCCGTGTTCGCTCGAAACTGGGCGGCGAAATTGGCGACATTATGCTGCCAAAGTGCCTCTCGAGTTCCATAGCCAGATCTTCTTCTGATGTCATGCCACGGTGAAAAAGTCCGACGAGCAGTTTCGCTGCGACGTTATAGCTTTTGGGATCGGAAACGCTGGTGGCCGGGCCGTAGCCAGCCGCATCCAATACGCCTTGCAGCATGAGGAGGTCTTTTGATTTCAGGACGACGTGCAGTTCGGAAGACATCTGGTCCTCCTTCTTTTGGGGCGAGGGCATTTTGCCCCGAAGCAGCAGCGCCCGTAAAATAGACTGCTGACTTACAGACCATGCTCCACGCTCTTTCCTCACGCAACTTAATTCATGCAATCAATGTTTTTATTCGTCCTTTATAACAAAACCGATGATTGTCGTTGCGTTTCATGCGAGGAGTGTCTATATGGCGGCTATCGGCATTGCTGATGAGCGCTGGAACATGTCTGTCGCTCGCAATCGCCGCAGTTGCTTTCTGCTTTTGACCACGGATGTACTGGCATTGGTATGAGTAGCGATGTGAGGAAGGTCGGTGCGGTTTAGCCCCGGCCTTTTTTGTTTGTCGAGATGGGCGCCAGGTCTCAGCGCTCACGCCTGATCGTTCCAGTCGCGAGGAAAAACAGGTGCCCCGCAAGGGTTCTGGCGAGCGGCGCCCTTTGGCAGTTTACAGTTTGGAAAGTGAAACGACGCAGACCGGAATATCTTGCCGTCCCATCTTTTCAGCTAACAACTTTGAGCTTTGTTCCGAGCAACCAAGGTCGCGCATGGAAAAGATCCTGATAGCGATTTTCCTCATATGGGTCGCCATTGGCGTGGCTGACTGAGCGCTTTGTCGCAGTCACAAAGCTGATTGGGGCGTGTCGCCTAGGCGAGCCGGAACACTACCTTTGCATCAAGAGCCGCTGCAAGGAATGCGGACTGGGCTTCTCTCTGTGTTACTCCTCCTGCCATGGTACCAGCGCAGGCCTGCATCGCCGAGAAGAAGGCGCGGCCTTGTGTCACCGGCCAGTTCGCAAACAGCATGTCCAGGGCTTCATCTGCGGATGCAATGGTGTGCAGCACATGGTTGCGTTCAACGACTAAAACGACCCAACGTGACGACACAAGGTCTCCGATTCCGCTTCAAAGGGATACACTGATCGATCGGCAGCCACTCTTTAAACCCCGCCCGTGACACGTTGTTCCCGCTATTTCGCGGGTAGACGAAGAAGGAGCAATTCCAGCAACTCTCGGGGCGTGAGCGTCGAATTCGACGACATGAGCTCGATGGCGACATTTGCGGCGCCCCGAGCCTGAATGCTTTCAGGATCGGTTCGGGTCGCCGTGAGGAAGCTCACTCACGGTTCCCGCTCAAGGCAAGAGCACGTCGTATCTGGCCTTGGGCCGCCAACTTCTCAAGGCCGGGCAGGGATGGTCGTGCGTGACGAGTAGCCGCACTGGGCGGGCGCCATGAGGCTTCCTATCTCCAAACGATGAATCAGAAACATTTCATCGCTCTGAGTGTGACGGCGTTCATCGGGTTGATGTGCGTACTGTTGGTGGCGGTCTCAATCCTTGACCATGTGGTCGCAATCCCGCCGGTGTAGTGGACGCGAAAAAATCCTGATGGGCACAAGCGCGGGGCAAGGAAGATCGATCGTTGGGACCGAAGTCCGAAAAAAGCCCCGCGTAGAGCGGGTCAAGGTCAGAAGTTTGGACGCCAGTAGGATGCCGTCGATTTTCACCAAATCCAACTTTGATTTTCGTGGCTGGTCAACGAAAGACCCGCCGGCGTGGAGGCCAAGCGGGGCTCTAAGGCAAATGCAGTTTAAGCGGGAGCGGTGAAGAGGGGGAAAGCCGTTCCGTGCGACTTAAACCAGCAACTTCGACATTTGTTCCGTTCCTGGTGGAGCACCACTATCGCTCGCAAACCGGAACCGGGCGCGACGCTAGCGGTTTTGCTATTGGCTTTTGCGGACCCCTGGGCGCCAGCTTCCATCAGGTCGAGTGCTGTGGCGGTTACTGCGCGGGCGCACTCGCTCTCCGGGTAGGTGTGGTTGGTAAGGGGCCGCTGAGGCAACATGCGGGCGAGGCCAGCGCTTCATCCGTGATCCTCTGGCAGCCAATGCGTAGGTTTCAGGCAAACCTGATGGACAAAATCCTACCGATGCAAGCGGCCCGCAAGTTTCGGGGTGCGGGCCGCCGGTGCATCGAGCACTTGCGCCCTGGGGAGAGCGCCGTGGCCACTGTGATGCTGTAAGGCATTGTAGTCAACAGATCGCCCCTTGGTTAACAAGACTCCACAGCAACGCGCGCATCGCCGCGCCTGTCTTCCGGACGTTCTTCCGTAAGCAGCCCGCTCATGTCGTAAACCGAGGTCACGGAAGCCGCCTATCAAAGGGGATTGAGGTTTAACTGGACCCACGAATGCCGATATGCGTCATAAACACTCTGGCTTGGCAGAATCGTTTGGGCATCGTCAAAAGAGCCTAGGGCAATAGCAACCAGACCGGGCCGAAACTCCGGCAGCCAATATACGGTAGACCCACAATTAGGGCAGAAACGAAACTCCACGTCCTTTCCGCTGTCGCCCTGTCGCACATAGGTTCGATAGTCTCCCGAGGAGTCAACTTGCGTTGACCTATAGAAAACCCCAACACCAAATGCCGAGCCAGTTCGACGCTGGCATTCTGTGCAATGGCAAATCGACACCTTGAGTGGATCACCATCGGCTTCGATCTGAAGCTGGCGACAAGAGCAATAGGCCAGACGGGTCAAACTAACTCCTCAGCTCTTCGAGCTTGACGACGGAAGCGGCCCGGTGGCGGGAGCATTCGGACCGCCATGCTATCATAGCACAGGCGCTCTGGGGGAGGCGCCGACACTAGTTTGTGCTTGTCTAGCAAGGACGTCAATGTCTGCGTTATGGGCGAAGTGGGAGGTCCGAGGAAGGGGTCCAGCCGACATTTGAACCTCCCTGTGCCAAAGGAGAGCAGACAACACAACCTTACAGCAACCGCTAGTATTATGTAGCGTCAAACTCTCGCACCGCGGACTCGTAAAATCTACGCGGTTCTTTCTCACAAAGACAAAAGAAAACCCCGTGACCTAACGGGGCGTGAGTAGGGGAACAACTGGGAGGTAACAAAAGAATAGCTAACACTACCGCAAAAGTCGTATTCGTCAATTAAAAAGCGAATGCGCCTGGTTCAGACCGACGTTGAGGCCAAGGCCCGATTCTACGCAGCCCTTGGCCAGCTTTCGACCCTGCGCCGCGGCCGTCAAATCCGTTCTCGACGCCTACTCACGATGATCTCACCGGCACAGAAATGATATTCGTGAAATGTCGTATTTTTTCGTGGTCGAAGTCGAAAGAATGACCCCGCCTGGGCACAAGCGGGCAGGGATCGACAGCGAAAGGGAAATCTGCCATTTCAGCGGATCGACTACGCGGTCGGCCTATAAGTCTCGATGAACCGTCGGTGAAGAGTGATGGCTATCTGGTCGCATGTTGTTTCGAGCCGCAAGGCCAGCCTCTAGACATGCCGCAAGAAAAAGTTCTTTGCTGACCGCGGGTGGCGTCTGGTGATTCAGGGCCCTCCGACAGCTAATGACCGCTGCATCGTGATAGGCTCCGCGGGGGGAGGGCCATTCATTTTCGAGGAAGTCCAAGGTGTCGTGGACACTCTGAAAAGACTTCTCGATGCCATTCTGTAATCGAACGTTAACAGGGATATTCCAGAGGACATCTGACGTCGTCATTTTTTCCTCCTTTTCTTACAAAGACAATGTAAGAAAAATCTAATATTCGGTGCGCTCCAGCTCAAGAGGCGGCACGCGAAATCTTAACGGTTGCCAGCCGCGACACCGCGACAGAGACCCCACCATCAGACAAAAACGTGCCCCGCCGGCGTGGAGGCCAAGCGGGGCTGGTAAGAAGAGCAGATGCATTCACAGAAACGGCAAGGAGGGGCAAAGCCGTTCCGCGCGAGATAAACCACCAACTTCGATATTTGTTCCGTTCCTGGTGGTGTCAGGCGAAGTGAGAAATTGACCCCGCATTGCCTCAAGCAAAATGTTACCGATAGGGTTGATGCTCCCAACGGGGCACTGCTGATTTACTGTCCCGGCTCGGGGGGCGGATGGCACGGCGGATCAGCATGGCGACACGGACGGAACTTGTTGAGGCAATCATCGAACGATATCGATCTAGCAGTCGTGCGGATAAGCAGAGGATTCTCGACGAATTTGTTGCGGTAACTGGCCATCATCGCAAGCATGCGATCCGAGTGCAAGCTCGGCGCAAGCAGCTGCTGGTAAAGACCTGGCGAATGGAAATGGCTGGCTTGTTCATCGTCGATGGTGGCTGGTTCAGGTACGCTCGCCGCAGTCGGTAACACCAGCTCATGAGGCAATATGCGGGGTCAAATCTTCACTTCGCTTGACAGGTGGAGCACCACTGGTTCGCTAGCAAACCGGAACCGGACGCGACGCTAGCGGTTTTGCTATTGGCTTTTGCGTCCCCCCCGCGAAGCTTTAATGCTCCTTTAGCCCCGCATCCGCGACTGCGGGTCCTTCTCATCTCGACACGAGAAATTGCCAGCCTCTACGGAACCGGCGGTGGTATCGCTGCGTTGGACACGTCGGAGGAAGTGAGAGCGAGACTCGATTCCTCCACTCCACGACCCCCACTTCTGGCCTCGCTTTCCTTCAGCGGGGCCATTTTTTGGTGTGTTCGCTGTACCGGGACAGAGGGATTGTCGCGGCGTCTTTTAAAATGGCGGAACTGAGAACAGAGGCGTTCGGTCCGACCTTACATAACGTCCCCAACTCAATCCCGCCCTCCTCTGGACGGAGTTTTTCGAGAGGTGCAGCCTCCCGGCGCTTTCGAGCGAGCGCTGCAAAAAATATTAGCGACACTTTAAATTAGGGTTAGAATGTCACGGTGCTTTCGGGACCGCTCTCCCGAGGGTGCTTTCTCAGAACTGGCCCTCTGCGCTTATACCCCGCCGGGGGCATTTTCTTTGCTAGTTCCGAGCGCCGCAGGGCTACCGAAGGCAGGAACCAAACGCGCGTCTTCTCCGTTTAGGGTCGGGCTTCGGGTAACTTTCTCCCAGCGAAGCCTCAATGCTCAATTGCCCCGCAACCGCGACTGCGGGGATCATTTTCTGCCACGGTACGCTTGCGTACTGGAACCCCGGCAGACCAGTGTGCGTTACTTGTCAGGACTTGAACACTCTTGTTCAGACCCCTTTCCAGTCACACTAACTCCCACCCCGCTTCCTTCAGCGGGGTTTTTTTGTTTGCCATCACCGGTTCGTATACTCAGTTTTTACGATCCCTGCGTACACGGTGGCGCGACATAGGCACAGGGCGTTTTATGGACGGCAGAAAAGCTCATCGGAGGCGCACGCTCATCGGTGCGAAAATCCTTCTCAATGGAGGCTCCAGCGTTCTGGATTGTGTCGTCAAGGACCTGTCAGACGGCGGCGCGCGTCTGATTATGGATGGCGCTATTGCAGTCCCACCAGCGGACTTCGATTTGCATCTTTCAGATGGTCGCGTTTTTCATTCCTGCCGTATCGCATGGCGTCAGGTATCTTCCCTGGGAGTCTCTTTCTCGCAGCCGTCAGTCAATGCCGCATGAGCCGGTGGTAGACGATCGGAACAGCAGACGCTGGCAATTTGCGGGAAGCCTCCGCGAGCTGGGATGGACGAAGACTTCCCTGGTGTCCCGCCCAAGCCGCTAAGCTTTCGGGACACGCGTATCTTACGCTCAATATGCCGCGCCACCACGGACTAAGGTCTGATGCACGTGATGGCTAAGCGTCAACCGTGGGGGTCGTTTCTGGTCGGGCTCCGGAAGCTCCGAGGGGTTTACACACGAGGGGCGTGCCGGAGCATTCCGGTGTCCGGTGGGGTTGGACGGCACAAGTTATGCGGGATAGGGCTGGCTTGAACAGCCGGACAAAGGTCCTGAGGCCACCAGACCCGAGTCCGATCCATCTCGGACTTAGGTCCGATGTTCAGGAACAACGCTAATGACGTATTAACACCGAAGCGTGAGACACCGCCTTACCAACGTCTATGCGCAAACCGGAATGGGAATAAGACATGAAGAAGCTCGCTATCGCAGCGCTGGCGTTCGCGACTACGCTGTCAGCGTCGCCGGCATTCTCTCAGATCTACTTTGAGTATGGCAGCGGCCCTCGCTACTACGATGATCCGCCAGCCCCGCGGTACTATCGCTCTTCACCACGCTACGTGTACGATGACGACTACGATGGCCCGGGATATCGCGACGCCCAACGCTGCTGGACACAGAGGTACTACGGATACCGCCACGGCCACCGGGTTGTGCGATACAGGAACGTCTGCGACTAGGCGCTGGCCTGGCCCCTCGATCATATCATCGTCGGTTCGGGATCAGGGTCGATCTCGTCGATGATGTCCGCCGTATCGTTCCTTGGCGAGCCGACCTTTCTGTCGACCGGCCACATCTTCATCAGTTCGGCGGGGAAGGGCCTCATGAGGTCGTCCGGGTCTGGCTCCGGTGATAGCCACCGGTCGTAATCGCCTCGATGCAGGATGACGGGCATTCGGTCATGGATTGTCGCCATCATCTCGTTTGGTGGGCACGTAATGGCCGCGAAATTGCGGATCTCAACGCCGGTGGTTGGATCTCGCCATGTGTCCCATATGCCGGCGAGCGCGAATGGGCTGTCATCGGCCATGGCAATCGCGTNGGGCTGCTTGTTCTTGCCCGTCCCGTAGATGTCCTTCCATTCGAAGTAGCCGTTGATTGGCACGAGGCACCGACGTAATCGATACGCCGACTTGAACAGGC
>NZ_JDWI01000049.1:0-26041 GCF_012932765.1 Rhizobium sp. 57MFTsu3.2 | reverse complement strand
CTCGCGCCATTTGGCCACCGTCTTCGAGTTCAGGCCGTAGCGGGCGGCAAGGGACCGGGTACTTTCTTGCGACGCTTGGAGTTCGGCTCGAAGACGCGGCGTCGTGCGGGCGCTGCCGTGAAGAATACTTCCCATAATGCATCCTCTTCCTGACGACTCAGGTTCAATGATGCACCATCACACTCAGGGACTACACACCTAGAGCGTTCAGTGAATAGTAGCGCGACCAGGCTCCGTTTCAGCCGGTACCACAATGCCAGCATAGTGGAGAGGATTGTCTTCGCGATCCCGAAGCATCGGCCGAAGGCTTTCCAAAGTTGCAGCCGCCATTGCGGCCAGTCGACATTGATCGTGTTCACGCCCAGAATGGGTTCGTTCGTTTGGCGACTTGAGGCGGACACATGGTCATTACTTGTGGGAGCGGTGCGTGCGGTGCCGCTCCCGCGATTGTCTCAATAGATCGCCCGAAGATAGTTGATGCGATCAAAGGGATTTGCGCCCGTGCGAGCGCGAGCACGAGGCGGGACCGCAATGGGGCTGTGATGATCGAACGCGCTCTCCAAAACCCCGGCACCGCCGGATAGTCCGGGCAGGACCCGTCGCATAGCCTGGACCTGAGCGGAGGTAACCATACCTCGCAATTGGGCGATACCACCTTCAATCAGCGTTGCCTCGGTCGACGCTCCTGATTTTGCGAGTGCGACCTGCACGTTGGGTAATGCGGTTGCGGGGACCTCAATCCGAAAACGCTCCATGGGCTCGCAGATGATCGTTTGCGCAGAAGTAAGAGCTGCGGCCAAAACGAGTGGTGTAAGCCCTCGGAAATCAGCCGCAGTGCTAGACGGCGAGTGATGTCGGACCGAAGTGAGCGCGACATGACAGTCGATAACCTGCCACCCATGGATGCCAGCCTTTAGGGTCTCGGATACCGTCTCCTCGATGGCTCGGTAAAACCCAGCGGGCATTTGTCCCACATCCACTTCCATCGCGAAACTATTGCCTGTCCCTTCCGGGCGTGGCTCGACCCGCAGCCCAATCGTTGCAAGAAAGGGGTTCGGCTCCTTGAAGATGACTTCAAGTCCGCGTCCTGTCCCAATCGGCCGCTCGACAAGGATGACCGTACTTTCTTGAAACACCGCGTCAACTCCGTAGTCTGCAAGTAACGTTGACTGAATGACTTCCTTCTGAACCTCGCCATAAAGCGACAGATACATTTCACTCGCATCTTCATTTGTGTGCAGGTTGATCAATGGATCCTGTTCCGACAGGTGTTGCAGGGCAACCCATAAAGCGCGGCTTTCCGACGGTCGTTGCGGTGAGACCTGGGTCTCCAGTGTCGGTGGTGCGAATTGCCCTTCGAGATAAGAGCGACCGTCTGCTCCAACTTCATCCCCGATCCGCGCGTCTGTTAGGCCCCCAATCTTGGCGATTTGACCGGCGCGTGCATATTCGTGTCTATGCAGGTTTCCTTCGCCAAAAACCTGGATGCTCGTTACCTTAGCGTTGCCAGTTGGCAGTTGAAGATGTCCACGCGCGGCTACCGTGCCTGAAGTCAGGTTAACGTAGGCGAGCTTCTCTCCGCCCCAACCGCGCTCGATTTTGAAGATGCTTCCCTTTACCGGGCCGTCAGGAGAAGGGGTTCTGCTGGGCAAAAGTGTCTCGATTCCTGAGAGGAGTTCCGACACACCGGTGCCGGTCATTGCGACCCCGCAGTACACCGGATGAATCAGGCCATTAGCGACCTGATCTGCCAGGGCTTTGGTAAGCCGCGCTGGCGTCAACCGCTCCGAAGCAGCAACGAAGTCGCGAAGCAGGCAGTCGTCATTGACGGTGAGCATCTCGCAAAGGGCCGAAAAACCCGGATCGTGGCTGACATCGATTGATTTAGCGGTCGCAACGCGGCTTCCGATATCCCTCGCTTCCATCATCGCTATCGGCCGCACCGGCAATTGCTTGGCGATGTCTGCAACGACGTCGAGGTAACGCGCTCCCATCCGGTCGATCTTGTTAACAAAGACAAGGAACGGAATGCCAAGTCGCTGCAGGGCGGGTACCAGCACTCGCGTCTGAGCTTGTACGCCTTCGACGGCCGATACGACCACAATGGCCGCATCGAGCAACCTCAATATTCGCTCGACTTCGGCGATGAAATCTGGGTGACCGGGAGTGTCGATGAGGTTGACGTCCAGATCGTTGATCCGGAACGACACTACAGCCGCAGCGATGGTTATCCCGCGTTGTCGTTCTATGGCGAGGCTGTCTGTTTGGGTGTTGCCGCCATCGACACTGCCGAGTTTGGCGATTGCACCTGTCTCGAAAAGGAGGCGTTCCGTAAGGCTAGTCTTGCCTGCATCCACATGAGCTAGGATGCCCAAATTCAATGTGCGCATGATCCATCAACTTCTCAAGATTTCGGGTTTGAACTTGTTGAGAAGTCACTCGGCGCATTGGGGCCTCCAGGATAGAGAGCTATCTGTATCTCAAGTTGGCGATACCCTTAGAACTTGTAGTGATGCTGAGAAATTTCGTCAAGCGAGAGGCAGTCGACGGTGGCCTCTTCAGCAGAAGCTCATCGTGGAAGGTCCGCAGTGTGTGGATCGTCAAGAAATGAGTAGAAAGCGGTGAGCTAACGAAGAGAGGCAGACCGATCGCAGGGATAGCGTCGGAGCGGCGAGTATATGAATGCTATGAGCCAAGCGCCAGCGTCAAAACTGGAGTGCCATTTCTGCGGCCGGGAAGTGGCAACCCAAAGACAATATGTTATTGAAAAGCCCGCTCAACGGAAGCCGTTGAAAGTAGACCTCTTGAAATGGAATTTCCCTGATCAAGGAGACCCAATGCCAAACCCTGTTCTGTTTTCCCCTTTCCGGGTTGCCGGGCTGGAGCTTGCGAACCGTATCGTCATCGCGCCCATGTGTCAGTACTCAGCGAAGAATGGATGCACCACTGACTGGCACCTTATCCACTTGGGGCAGCTTGCGCTCTCCGGCGCGAGTTTGCTGACCATAGAGGCTACCGCTGTAGTGCCAGAGGGACGGATCACATTCGCGGATGTCGGTCTCTACGATGACGCAACCGAAGCTGCCCTAGCTCGGACGCTGGATGGAGTGCGCCGATATTCGGATGTGCCGATTGCTATTCAGCTTGCCCACGCCGGTCGCAAGGCGTCGACAGATATCCCATGGCTGGGAGGCAAGCAGATCCCGCCAGGCCACGATGATGGTTGGCAAACTGAAGCGCCTTCTGGTGTGGCATTCCTTCCGGAGTACGTGCCCCCTACAGCTCTCGATCAGGGGGGATTAAAGCGCGTTCGTGACGCATTCGTCGCGTCGGCAAAACGTGCCGCCAATATCGGCATCGACGCTGTCCAGATCCACGGTGCGCATGGCTATCTTCTGCATCAATTCCTTTCACCACTGTCCAATAAGCGAACTGACGACTATGGCGGCCCGCTCGAAAATCGAATGCGCTTTCCTCTGGAAGTCTTCGATGCCGTTAGGAGCGCATTCCCGACGGACAAACCCGTGACAATGAGGGTTTCAGCGACGGATTGGGTCGAGGGAGGTCTGGAACTGGCGGAGGTGATCGTCTTTGCAAAGGAGCTTGAGGCGAGGGGATGCGACGCGATCCACGTATCGAGCGGCGGGCTGGATGCCAAGCAAGCCATTCCCGTGGGACCAAGTTATCAGGTCCCACTTGCGCGGGCCATCAAGAATGAAATCAAGATCCCGGTCGTGGCGGTTGGTTTGATAACTGAGCCTGTGCAAGCTGAAGCGATCGTAGCCACCGGTGACGCGGATCTGGTCGCAATTGCACGGGCCGCACTCTACGACCCTCGTTGGCCTTGGCATGCAGCCGCAGCGCTGGGAGGTCAGGTATCCGCACCTCCGCAATATCTACGGTCGCAACCTTCACAGTACAAAAATCTATTCCGACCCTAGGGTTATACAGAAGTCTTAACCAATGTGGTCAGCCGGTAACGCGCGTTAGGGCGAGTTCAACTGTTCAACTCGGGCTCGGGATCAGAGAACTGGATGCGCGGCGAATGACGCCGAGGTCGAGGATAGCCGTGAACGTTCTGGCCACGGATGTTGCCAAGCGCCTAATCAACCAGTCTCTGAGCTGTGAACTTGTCTGTGATCAAAGTGTCGATGACCCCAATTCGAAGGGCACCAGATATTGCCGCGGTCTTCTTCGATCCGCCCGCCAAGGCTATAACGCGATCTACGCGGTGTAGGTCCTCAAGTGGCAATCCCATCACCCGTTCATCCAGCGGCGTTTTCACAGCTTTTCCTTCTTTGTCAAAAAACCGAAGGGATATGTCGCCAACTGCCCCAGCTTCAGCTAGATCGGCGAGTTCCCGCGAAGAAAAGATGTTGCCAGATCGCGCGAGAAGCTCGGACGGTTCGACAGCGCCGATGCCTACAATCGCGAGCGTTATGCTACCGAAAAGGTCGATTGTCTCCCTGACGAACGGATCGGCTTGCATGAGCAGCTTTGCCTCCCGAGACGATGTCACCCCTTGTACGGGTAACAGCTTTGGTTCGGCGCCGGTCAAACGAGCAAGACGCGTCGTCAGCTGCGTCGCATGCGTTTGTACGGAGGGATCTCCCATGCCACCGAGGGTTTGGACGACGTATTTTGCCTGTGCACTCTTTTGGGGATGAATGTTCTCCACCATCTTAAAGATGGTCTGGCTCCAGCTCGAAACCCCGATGATCTCTCCTGGCGCAAGCGTTACTTCGAGAAGATGAGCTGCGGCTTCACCGATACGTGCCATGATAGCGCCGTCTCTGTCTTCTGAGCACTCAACGACAACTGCTTCAGGCAGGCTGTATTTTTCTCTCAAGGCCTGCTCGAGTTCGCTGTAGGTGCCGATGGGCGGTATGACGCTTGTTCTTACTATATCTTCCGCTTCTGCCCGTTTCAGCATACGGGACACTGTGGCCTGTGACAGGCGGAGGTGCTCTGCGATGTCCGCCTGCCGCCGTCCCTCGATGTGGTACATCTGGGCAACTCGCGAAATAAGCCGTAGTTCGTTTAGGCGAGACATTGCTGATCCGATGTGAATTTTTATTCACATGTAGCCGGTGTTTGACGGCCAGTCGAGCGGTGAAGCGCATCATTCCAGGTATTGAGAAGGTCTTTTCGATCGACCGTCATCGGCGTGATGAATTGTGTGGTTCTGGGAAGTCTCTCGATGACAGTGAGATCACGCCATAGCCCCAAGGATAAGCCCGCCAAATAGGCGGCGCCAAGTGCCGATGCTTCCGGGGCTTCGCATTGAATGACTGTATGTTCGACGAGGTTCGAGACGCATTGCATCAGGAATCGATTCTGGCTGGGACCACCGTCCACATAGAGGGCGCCAAGCTCTCCGCCACTCTGTGTCCGCATCGCCGTGATCACGTCGTTGACTTGGAAAGCGATCGAGTCTGTCACCGCACGTGCCATTTGCGCACGCGTCGTGCTGAAGTTGATCTGCGAGAATAGAGCTCGGGCATCAGAGTTCCAGTAAGGTGCACCTAATCCAACAAAAGCTGGCACGAAGCCAGGTCCGCCCGGCTCTGCGGTCTCCGCCAGATCGACGAGCGCTGCCACGTCCGGCAGGCCAAGAATGCCAGCCATCCAAGGTAGGCTGGCGGCTGAAACGAGGATATTGCCCTCGAAAGCGAACGTGGGTGTTCCGTTAATTCGCCATGCGACGGTTGTCGTGACACCGTTCTGGGGCGCAATGAAGCGCGGAAGGGTCGTCATTACCGACGAGCCCGTTCCAAACGTTATCTTGCCGTCTCCAGGCTTGAACGCTCCGTGACCGAATAGCGCTGCATGACTGTCACCGATTGCGGACCTAATGGGAGTGCCATCTGGTATCCCAGGAAGCCCCTTGGTCGTTCCAAAATCTGCCGAGCTATCCAGAACTTCGGGCAAGAGCGATGTATCGACGCCAAAGATCTCACCGAGTTCCTCGCTCCATTTCTGCTGCGTCAGATCGAACAACTGACTTCTCGCCGCATTCGAGGCGTCACAGACGTGCCGGTCCCCATTGGTCAGGCAATGTATGAGCCAGCTGTCGATAGTTCCCAACCGGACTCTGCGAGCGGTCGGCACGCGCTCGAGGAGCCACCGAAACTTCGAACCCGGAAACATTGGATCAAGCGGAAGACCGGTGAGCGCTTGCACACGATCAAGACATCCTCGGGCGACCAGACGCTCACAGTCTGGGGCAGTGCGTCGGCACTGCCAGCTAACGACCGGACCAAGCGGATCACCCGTTTCTGCATCCCACGCGGTAACTGACTCCCTTTGATTGGAAATGGCGACCGCCTCGACCGTGATGTCAGGGACCGCTTTCAGGCAGGCTTCGATTGCCTCACAGACGGATGCGTAGAGGCGACGAGGGTCCTGCTCCACCCAGCCAGGCTTAGGATAAGAGATTCCGACCGGGGCCGAGCCTCTCGCGACCACTTCTCCCTCTTCACTAACGAGAACCGCCTTGGAATTGGTTGTTCCCTGGTCGATCGCAAGAATAGCCCGCATGAGTCCCTCCGAATTAGATGAACCGGGGCAGCAAGCACCCACGCCCCGGTTTGGCAGTTTACGTCCAGGCTACTTGCGCTTGATCAAGGCTTGGGCGGCGTCGGCGATCGCGGTTGGGGCCATACCAAACTCATCGAGCAGGAACTCAGCCGACCCGGTCGGCGCGTAGATCCCAGGTACGCCAAGACGCTTCATTGGAACCGGAGCGTTGTCGACCACCACTTCGGCGACGGCCGAACCGAGTCCGCCGAAGATGGAATGTTCTTCGGCCGTTACAATGGCGCCGGTTTGGTTGGCCGCTTTGATGATCGCTTCCTCGTCGATTGGACGAACCGTGGCAAGATTGAGCACCCGGGCGCTGACGCCGCGCTCAGAAAGAATTTCTGCGGCTTTCACGATGCGATGGGTCAGGGTACCATTTGCGATGAGCGTGACATCCGAACCTTCACGCAGCAGATTTGCCTTGCCCAATTCGAACTTATGACCCTCTGGCAGGAGATCCGGAACGCCAACGCGCGACAGCCGCAGGAAGCACGGTCCCGCATAGGTCGCTGCCCATTCCACCGCCGCGGCGGTCTCAATCCTGTCGCAGGGCGCGATCACCGGAAGATTGGGCAGGACGCGGGTCCAAGCGAAGTCCTCGATAGAATGATGAGTTGGGCCGAGCTCGCCGTAAGCCATGCCGGAGGAAATGCCAACGAGCTTCACGTTAGCATTCGAGTAGGAGATGTCAGCCTTGATTTGCTCGAGCGACCGTCCGGTGAGAAAGGGCGATGCGCCGCAAACGTAGGGAAGGCGGCCGCCGTTTGCCAGGCCAGCTCCAACGCCGACCATGTTCTGCTCCGCGATACCGACGTTGACCAGACGGTCCGGAAACTTCGACTTGAAGCCCCCGAGCTTCGAAGAACCCACGGAATCGTTGCAAACCGCGACAATAGTTTCATTCTCTGTTGCCAGACGCTCGAGGGTCGCTGCGAACGCGTCGCGGCAATCATAGAGCTTTGGTGTGGCTACTGGTGCGTTCATCACACTGCCTCCGATAGTTCTGCCAAAGCAATTTCGTACTGTTCCTTGTTCGGAACTTTGTGATGCCAGTCGACTTTGTCCTGCATGAACGAAATTCCATGACCTTTGTTGGTGTGGGCAACGATGCAATGCGGCCGTGTACTGCGATGTTCGAGCGCTGAGACGACCTCGCTCATAGCGTTTCCGTTGATTTCCGTGACCTCCCAGCCGAAAGCTTCGAGCTTCGGGCGAAGGGGTGCAAGGTCGTTCGTATCTGCCAGGGCCGCGCCCTGCTGGAACCTATTGTGGTCGACAACGAGCGTGAGGTTGTCCAGCTTGAACTGGGCGGCGGCCATTATCGCTTCCCAGTTGGAGCCCTCCTGCATCTCGCCATCGCCGGTGACGACATAGGTGTGATACTTCGCGCCCGAGAGCTTGGCGGCTTTCGCCATGCCGACTGAAACTGGCAAGCCGTGGCCGAGAGGACCAGTATTGGTCTCGACTCCCGGAACCTTATTGCAGTTCGGATGACCGTTCAGTCTGGAGTGCGGCTTCAGAAACGTCGAAATTTCATCTTCCGGGATAAATCCCCGCTTTGCCAGGGTCACGTACAGAGCGCACGCCGTATGACCCTTGGAAAGGACGAACCTGTCGCGGTCCGGATGCTTTGGCTGGTCGGGCCAGATCTTCAGCACGCGGAAATAAAGGGCCGTCAGAATGTCGATGACCGACATCTCGCCGCCGATGTGACCGGCGCCAGCTTCAACGACCGCCTGAAGATCACGCAATCTTATCTCGCGAGCTTTCCGCTCGAGCTCTTGGATATCCATGGGTTCCTCTCGTGCATAAATATTCACATGTCAATATTTTTGCACATTAGCCGATTTAGTCAAGCCCTTCGAGCACTAGCTTGCAAACAAGAGTGTATACAAAACAGGTTGACACCGTTTAACCAACTTGTTAATGAATTTTCCAGCAGGTGTGAATATTTATGCGCACTTGAACAATTATTGGCTACCAACCTAGATTCAGGGAGGAACGATGGTGGCGCTCGATATCCATGAACAGCGACTTCCGTCCGGGAACTGGCTAAGCAAGCTCAAGGGAGCTACCGGTCCGCTTGTAGGCCTGCTGGCGCTCTGCATCTTTTTGAGCTTGAGCACCGACGCGTTTCTTTCCGTTCGGAACGGTCTCAATATTCTCGATCAGATCACCGTCCTCGGCATCATGGCTGTCGGGATGACCTTCGTCATCCTGATTGGTGGCATCGATCTTTCTGTCGGCTCAGTGCTCGCCCTTGCGATGATGGTGATGGGCTGGACGGCCAACGTCGCTGGTTTGCCGCTCCCAATAGGGATCGTATTTGGCCTGATTGCATCAGCTGTCTCAGGGCTGATTGTCGGACTACTTGTGACACAGTTCAGAGTACCTGCATTCATTGCCACTCTGGCCATGATGTCCGCTGCACGCGGCGTGGCGAACATGATTACGGATGGCCAGCAAATCGTTGGTTTTCCCGACTGGTTCATGATGCTGGCGATCGACCGGCACTTTGGAATTCTCACGGCGACCGTATTCCTGATGCTTGCCGTCGTGCTGGTGGCCTGGCTCTTTCTGCACTTCCGTTCGGAAGGCCGAATGCTCTACGCGGTCGGCGGAAACCCGGAAGTGGCACGTCTCGCTGGTATCAACGTCAAGCTCGTGACGATTGGCGTCTACGTCGTAAGCGCGGTCCTCGCTGGTCTCGCAGGTATCGTACTTGCGGCACGCCTGGACTCGGTGCAGCCCTCGAGTGGCTTTGGCTATGAACTGGATACCATTGCCGCGGTCGTAATTGGCGGGACCTCACTCTCCGGAGGCGCCGGAGGCATCGGTGGCACGCTCATCGGGGTCCTTATCATCGGGGTTCTTCGCAACGGCCTCAATCTTCTCAACGTTTCGCCGTTTCTGCAGCAGGTGATCATCGGCATCGTCATCGTCCTTGCAGTCGGCGCAGAGACCATTCGTCGGCGTCGCGCCTGACGACAGCTGCCGCAGATCGGCGGCCTCAGGAATTCCGCCCCACACGTGGGGCGGATCAATACCCCAAGGGGGAGGTGTTACCCGAGGGTTCTATTCAACAACGGAGGAACTACTATGAAAATTGCACGTACCATGCTCGCGTCTGCTGCCCTGCTCGGTCTCGCGCTCAGCCCCGTTCATGCGGCTGAACTAAAGAAAGTAGGCTTGGCCGTCGCCAACCTGCAGGCAAATTTTTTCAACCAGATTAAGCAATCGGTAGAGGCTGAGGCCAAAAAGCGTGGCATCGAAGTCGTAACAGTCGATGCGAAGGGAGACGGCCCAACACAGGTCAACCAGATCCAGGACCTTCTGACCCAGAACATCGACGCATTGATCTACATTCCGGCAGGCGCTGCCGCTGCAACCGTTCCAGTCAAACTGGCCAAGAGTGCGGGCATTCCTGTCGTCAACGTCGACCGAAACGCCGACGGTGCGCCCGGCGACACCTTCTTGGCAACGGATTCGGTCGCATCCGCGAAGAACGTCTGCGACTACATTCTCAAGCAGGCTGGCGGCAAGGGTAAGATGGTTATCATCCACGGCCAGAAGGGCACGACGCCGGAAGTCGACCGTTCCAAGGGTTGCGCTGAATCCCTGAAGGCAAATCCGGATGTCAAGGTCGTTGCCGAGCAGTACTCGAACATCTGGAGCCAGGACGAAGGCTTCCAGATCATGCAGAACATGCTTCAGGCAAATCCTGACGTATCAATCGTCTTCGCGCAAGCTGACGCACTTGCGCTCGGTGCTGCTCAGGCGATTAAGGTCGCCAACCCTTCCCAGAAGATTGTGGTCGGCGGCTTCGATGGCGATACTGCTGCCCTTGAAGCGTTGAGCAAGGGCGTCTTCGACGTAACTGCCACACAGCAGACACAGAAGATGGGCCGCGACGCTGTCGAAAACGCCGCAAAGCTTGTTGCTGGAGAAAAGGTGCCGCCAGTACAGCTCCTCGATGCCACGCTGACGACTAAGGAAAACGTCGCAGGCTTCATCGCCAACCACCCGTAACAGCGTTGAGATCTTGAGGAGGTGTGCCATGACTGATCCGGTTCTTTCCCTGAGAGGCATTTCCAAGCGGTACGGACCGCTCCAGGTCTTGAAGAATGTCAGCCTGGATGTCTATCCCGGCGAAGTGGTCGCACTTCTCGGCGAGAATGGAGCGGGAAAGTCGACGCTCTCAGGCATCATTGCCGGGTCGCGCACGCCATCCGAAGGATCGATGACTTGGCTGGGGCAGCCCTATGCCCCAGCTACCCCAAGAGAAGCAATCGACAAGGGCGTTGTCCTGATCCATCAGGAGCTGCAGCTCCTGCCACAGCTCTCCATTGCAGAAAACGTCTTCATTGGCCGTTGGCCGATGAAGAACGGTGTCGTCGATCGTGCACAGATGGTTCGCCGCGCCCAAGAACAGCTCGCCCGCCTCAACCTGCACATCCCGGCGACACGGAAGGTCGAAGGACTTTCCACTGCAAATCAACAGCTCATCGAAATCGCCAAGGCACTTGCTCTCAATGCCAAGCTGCTGATCCTCGACGAGCCGACGGCTGCTCTTGGCGGTGCCGAGACCGAGGCACTATTCGAGCAGGTCCGAAAGCTTCGCTCGGAGGGCGTCGGCATCATCTACATCTCTCACCGCATGGAGGAGATCAAGAAGATTACCGACCGGATCGTCGTGCTGCGTGACGGCGAGCGCGTGCAGGAATTCGCTGACAGCTCAACGCCCGTCCGCACCATCGTCGAAAGCATGGTCGGTCGTTCGCTGGAACGGATGTTTCCGACGCTCCCAGTACCGACCGACCGGCCGGTCCTGCAGGTCTCGGGACTGAGTTCGCCTGAAAATTCGTTCCGCGAGGTGACCTTTGATGTCAAGGCGGGCGAGATCCTCGGGATTGCAGGATTGGTTGGAGCCGGTCGTACAGAACTGGTTCGCGCCATATCTGGGGCAGATCCAATCAGCGCTGGCTCGATCAAGCTCGAAGGCAAGGAACTTAAACTGCGCGACCCCGCTGACGCGATTGCCAAGGGTATTGTCATGGTTCCCGAGGATCGCAAAGATCAAGGGCTGGTCGTCGGGCACAAGATCGGCGAGAACATAATTTACGCCAATCTCGACAAGCTGGGTGGTGGTTGGATCACGCCAAGCGCCAAGCGTTCGTTCGCGGAAAAGGCCGTCGCCAAGTTTGGCGTAAAAGGTCGTGCTGAGCAGTATGCCTCCGACCTGTCGGGCGGCAATCAGCAGAAAGTCGTCATCGCAAAATGGTTGATGCGCGATCCGAAGGTCGTTGTCCTCGACGAACCCACCCGGGGCATCGATGTCGGCGCCCGCGCGGGTATCTACGACATCATTGCAAATCTCGCCAAACAGGGCGTCGCGGTCATCGTCGTTAGCTCCGACCTCGAGGAAGTTCTCGGTGTATCGAACCGCATCTTGGTCCTCGCGCAGGGCAAGCAGGCAGGAATTCTCAACCGTGACGAGGCAAACGATGTCTCCGTCATGGAGCTAGCGACAATCTAAATAGACGAAACAATGCACTTATAGAAAGGAAGAGCGATGTCCGACATCTCTCTGAACGCCCCAAAGCTATTCGATCTCAGCGGCCAGGTTGCCCTCGTAACCGGCGCAGGAAGCGGAATTGGCCAGCGTATTGCTATTGGTCTTGCGCAGTGCGGTGCAGACGTCGCGTTGCTTGATCGTCGCACAGATGATGGTCTAGCCAATACAGCCAAGTTCATTCAGGCTGCCGGTCGGCGCTCACTACAAATCGCGGCCGACGTCACCAGCAGATCATCTCTCGGCGACGCTGTTGCGCGGACAGAGGCTGAACTGGGCCCATTGGAACTTGCTGTCAATGCGGCTGGTATAGCCAACGCCAATCCCGCGGAAGAGATGGAGGAGGACCAGTACCAGACGTTGATGGACATCAACCTCAAGGGCGTCTTTCTTTCCTGCCAGGCCGAGGCTCGCGCGATGCTGAAGAACGGGCGAGGTGCCATTGTCAACATTGCGTCCATGTCTGGCGTGATCGTCAACCGGGGACTGAGCCAGGCACACTACAACGCCTCCAAAGCAGGCGTGATTCATATGTCGAAGTCGTTGGCGATGGAATGGGTTGAGCGCGGGATTCGCGTCAACACGATTTCGCCTGGCTACACTGCGACGCCTATGAACACGCGCCCGGAGATGGTTCATCAGACAAAGCTCTTTGAGGAGCAGACACCGATGCAGCGCATGGCAACGGTCGATGAGATGGTAGGTCCAGCCGTGTTCCTGCTGTCGAATGCCGCGAGTTTCGTCACCGGCGTCGATCTCCTCGTCGACGGTGGCTTCTGCTGCTGGTGATGCGATGAGAAAGCTTATAGCAGGCAACTGGAAAATGAACGGTCTCGCTTCCTCCCTGGCTGAGATCGAGGCGCTGAAGGGAATAACGGGCACGGCGGCGTGCGATATCGTCGTCTGCCCGCCCTTCACGCTGATCGAAAAGGCTTCTGTGCGATCCAATGGTTCGAACATTGCAATCGGCGCCCAGGACTGCCACGCGCATATTTCAGGTGCGTATACTGGGGATGTCTCAGCGGAAATGGTTGCTGATGTGGGTGCTCGCTTCGTCATTATCGGCCACTCCGAACGTCGCGTCTTACATCATGAAACCGACACTACGGTTTCCAGCAAGGTGACTACGGCTCACAAGGCCGGACTGACGGCAATCATTTGCGTGGGTGAGACCCGCAGTGAGCGCGACGAGGGAAGGGCGGTTGAGATCATCGATGGGCAGCTGCGTGGGTCAATTCCGGCTGGTGCCTCAAGCTCCAACATTGCAATCGCATACGAGCCCGTCTGGGCGATAGGAACTGGCCTTATTCCGACCTTGGAGCAGATCGAAGAGATCCATGCTTCCATCAGGCGCATGCTGGAAGAGCGTCTTGGCGAGGACGGTCGCAAGGTGAGAATTCTCTATGGGGGTTCGGTAAAGGCTTCAAATGCTGCCGATATCCTCAGGGTCGCCAACGTGAACGGAGCCTTGGTCGGAGGCGCATCATTGAAGGCTGCAGATTTCGCCGAGATCATTCTGGCCGCCTCCTGAAGACGGCCTGAGGAATTTCGGCTGCCTCTTTGAGCTTCAACATCGTCAGACAATTAGAAGGAAAGACTATGAGACGCTTCGAAAACAAAACCGTCGTCATCACCGGCGGAAGCCGCGGTATTGGTGCTGCAATTGCCAAGCGGTTCGCGCGAGAAGGAGCCAACCTCGTGGTTTCCGCCAACGAAGACTCGGTCCATGCCGTCGCTGAGCAGATCAAGGCGGACGGTGGCAAAGCTATCTCGTTTGTCGGAGACGTGACAGATAAGGCCAGCGTTAAGGCACTCTACGACGCAGCGGAAAAGGAATTTGGCACGATCGACGTATCCATTCAGAACGCGGGTGTCATTACCATTGCCCGTATCGAGGATATGACCGAAGGCGAATGGGACAAGGTTCTGGCAGTTAACACCAAGGGTGTCTTCCTGTGTGCCCAGGAAGCGATTTTGCGGATGCGCAAGCATGGACGCGGTGGACGTATCATCAATACGGCGTCGGGTCAGGCACGCGACGGCTTTATCTTCACCCCACACTATGCTGCTTCAAAGATGGGCGTTGTTGGCATCACTCAAAGTCTCGCCAAGGAAGTCGCAAAGGAAAACATCACCGTGAACGCCTTCTGCCCGGGCATCATCGAGACAGATATGTGGGCCTACAACGATCAGGCTTGGGGCAAGCTGCTTGGCAATTATGGCCCTGGAGAACTGATGAAGGAATGGGTCGAAGGCATTCCTATGAAGCGTGCTGGGTCGGGCGAGGACGTCGCTGGCCTCGTCACCTTCCTTGCCAGCGACGATGCTACCTACATCACCGGCCAGACGATCAATGTTGATGGTGGCTTGATCATGTCCTAGCCCCGTTCGACAATGAGGAACGGTGCGTTTATAGCGGGAAGGGAGTTTTCGCCAGTTTATCGCGACGTTGCTCTTGCGGACTGATGCAGTGAATGTCTATGTTACGCATGTTCTCAGGGCGGGGTGTAATTCCCCACCGGCGGTATCGAGGCAACTCGGAGCCCGCGAGCGCCTTCGCGAAAGCGAAGGGTCAGCAGATCCGGTGAGATGCCGGAGCCGACGGTCATAGTCCGGATGGAAGAGAGCAACGCAGGGGTCGTCGTGTTTGACGACGACTTGTATGCTTGTTCGCCCAAGGGAAAATTGTGGCTGTTAAAGGCCATGCTCGCCGCTCACCGCGGCAACCCTTGAAAGGCAGAAGAGAATGGCAATTTCCAAGATTGATGATGCGATCGCCGCGATTGCGCGTGGCGAGATCGTCGTTGTTGTCGATGACCGCGATCGTGAAAACGAAGGGGATCTCGTGATTGCCTCCCAAGCAATCACTCCTCAATCGATCGCGTTCATGATGAACAACGCGCGTGGTCTCATCTGCGTTGCGATGGAAGGCGAAAGGCTCGACGAGCTCGATATTCCCCTGATGGTTCCGCGCAATACTGAAGTGCTCAAAACAGCGTTCACTGTGTCCGTGGACTATATCCCAGAAACAACAACCGGGATTTCTGCTGCCGATCGCGCAGCGACCGTTCGGGCCCTCGTCACCGACGGCTCTCGTCCCGAGGATTTTGCACGACCAGGACATATCTTCCCGCTGAGAGCCCATCCAAACGGCGTTCTCTCTCGTCCGGGCCACACGGAAGCGGCGGTAGATCTTGCCCGGCTTGCTGGTCTTTCACCATCGGGGGTGATCTGCGAAGTGGCAAACGACGACGGAACGATGGCTCGGCTACCCGAGCTGGAAGTGTTTGCTGAAAGACACGGTCTCCACCTAATCACGATCGAAGATCTCATCGCGTATAGAACGTCCAGCCTGTCTTCCAAGGCCGCATGATTTTCGGAATTGCAGGCGCGATTTCCATTGGGGAATCGCGCCGAAGCTAAAGATGGACGTCAGCCGACGGACGGGTAGCAAAGTACGGCTGCGTGCGACATGTCCGCCATCGGATAGCTTTTTACGGGACGCTCCCTTCCCGTTGGTCTTTAGGCGGCTAAAAAACGCCAAGTCTCGCACCGCCGTGGCTACTAAGGCTAATACATCCAAGGGTGGGTCGGTCGCCGACACGTTTTCGGCCGTAGCGTTAGACCTGGATGGCGAAATAACTGAGCTCAGATCTCAATTGGCTCAAAAACTGCTATTGCAGAATGAGCCATTAAAGCAACTGCTTGCGCGTTATAGCGGGTATGGAGTCAAGCGGACCAAGTGATTTCGGTGTGGCCGGACCAGCATCCGACACGAGCTTGTTGTTGTCGTCTGAAAGATAAAGCCCTTTAGCGCCCGCTGCAGCAGCCCTAGCCGTAGCTTTGGGTTGCCGTCGACTTCCGCAGAGAAAATCAGGGAGTCGGATTCTTTTGAACTATCCGCTCAAGACTCAAGCTTTACCGCCGCACATGTTCACTGTATGTTCTGCTTCATAGCGAGGTTGATGGACAGTGAGAATCGATACCCGATTGCATCGAGATAAAAAGCGCTTAGCGCAAACAAAGCTGACTTCGTTGGCCGACGACCATCCTTTGCGGGAGAAATATTACCTCTGGATACAAGAACTCGATGACCTGATGGCCGGAAGCGAGGCTAGGTTCTCTGAAAGTGACTCTCGGAAGCATAACGCCGTCGTGCAAGCCGAACCGAGGGGAGTGGACGATGGTGATGAAGTACTTGGTGAAGAAATAGATAGAACGGGAATCAATTTGCCTGTCGGCCCGGGAGTTGCTTGCAATGACAAGCGCCCAGTTCATTCTAGGCAGGCAGACCGGTTGAAATGCTCGGCGGGCGTTGACGAGCGAAGAAAAGAACTAATGGCCGAAAACCAATGGCTTCGTGACATGCTTGGGCGATATGGCAATGCGGTCGACGACGGGCGAAGGCACCGCGCCGCGTCCCCTAGCGGGGGGCAGCCAGCAAACGATGCCTCTGACGGGCCAGTTGTCGCGCTTCTCGATAAGCCCCTATCGAATAAACGTTGAATGCTCTACCCTACAAAGCTCCAAGAAGCTTCGGTTGACCGAGATGACTTTGGAAAAGGGCAAAACCTACCACATCAATGGCGAAGGCACGAAGCGGCAGGAGGCAACCCTACGTCAACGCCTTCGGCTCAAGTGGCTGCCTTTTGGAGACGGCGCCAAACCCGAGGCGATTGATCAATACGAGAGGTTTCTTGCCCTGGCGGATGATGAACAGCGCGTGTTTGTGGCGACCCTCGACGCCGATGAAGCCGAACTTTACATCGCATTGATGGCCGCCAGGGCGATGTATGTCGACCCCACCGGTCGTAAAGATGGAAGCATTACGGAAGCCAAGGTTAAGGCCCATCCCGAACGGTATCAATGGAAGCCGGAGTAACGCGCCGCTGGGGCAGTCTCGTTGCCTGTCAGGACCAGTGCGTCGCCACCTCATCCTGCCAAGCATTCAATTTTTACCGGAACTGCATGTGCGTGATGCTTAGCGTTCGCAAGCCGACGCGGTGAAATATTTGCCTCCTGTGGCGGGTGCTTGGTCAAACTGAGAGGCGTCGCGTTGGTTGTGAACAGCAAGCCCGCGAAGATGCGTAAGTAAATTGAGAATGCTTTTCCGAGCGGCTGTTCCCGTAGCTTCCAGCTTTCACATTCCGGGGACAGCCAGTACACCTTCTGATGTGTGACCCATAGTCGCTGACGCGTCACCATTCTGTCGCTTCTTCGTCCTCGCCCTATCTCCAAGCGAGATACTCGGTCTGAACTAGGAGATACCCATGCCCGATACGACCGCATCTGTTCCCGCGCCAAAAGACCCCCACCTCCGCAAGCTCGCCAACTGCATTCGGTTCCTTTCCATGGACGCGGTCCAGAGGGCCAAAAGCGGTCACCCCGGCATGCCAATGGGCATGGCAGACATCGCGGCCGTGCTTTTCTCTGAGTTCATGAAGTTCGATAGCAAGGACCCTTACTGGTACGACCGTGACCGGTTCCTGATCTCGAACGGTCATGGCTCGATGCTGCTCTACAGCCTTCTGTATCTGACCGGCTACGAGGACATGACCATCGATGAGATCAAGAATTTTCGCCAAATCGGTTCGCGAACAGCAGGACACCCAGAATACCATCACGCGACAGGCATCGAAACGACGACCGGTCCACTGGGGCAGGGGCTTGCCAACGGGGTCGGCATGGCCTTGGCCGAGCGGATCATGAACGCAAAGTTCGGCGACGATCTTTCGAACCACTACACCTACGTCTTCCATGGCGACGGTTGCCTGATGGAGGGCATCAGCCAGGAAGCCATCGCGCTCGCAGGACACCTGAAACTCGGGAAGCTCATCTATTTCTGGGATGACAACTCGATTTCCATCGACGGCGCGACCAGCCTCGCCGAGTCCGATGACCATCAGGCGCGTTTCCGTTCGGCCAACTGGCATGTCCTGCAGATCGACGGACACGATACCGATGCTATCAGGGCAGCGATCATCGAGGCGCGGAAGGTCACCGACCGACCCTCGATGATCGCCTGCAAGACGATCATCGGTTTCGGCTTCCCGACAAAGGCCGGTACCCAGAAAGCGCACAGTGATGCGCCGGGGGAGGAAGAGATTGCGGGCGCAAGAAAGCTCCTGGACTGGTCGTCGCCTCCGTTCGAGATGCCAGGTGACCTGCTTGAGGCGTGGCGCTCCATTGGCTCAAAGGGGAAAAACCAGCGGATGGCGTGGGCAGTACGCGTCCAAACCGCGAACGATGAGATCCGCACGGAGTTCGCGCGCCGGATGAAAGGTGAGTTGCCGCACGACTGGCGCAAGGCGATCGAGGCGGCCAAAAGTGAGTTGCTGGCAAGCGAGAAGGATATGGCCACTCGCCAAGCCAGTGGCACCGTCCTTAATCATCTGGCTGAAGCCCTGCCGGAATTGATCGGAGGTTCAGCCGATCTGACGCCATCCAACAACACGAAAGCCAAATCCCAGGTCGAGATCGCCCCCGGTCAGTATGCGGGCTCCTACATCCATTATGGCGTCCGCGAGCATGGTATGGCCGCCACGATCAATGGCATCGCCCTTCACGGGGGATTGATCCCGTACGGCGGCACGTTCCTGACGTTCTCTGATTACGCACGACCTGCCATTCGCCTTGCCGCCATGATGGAAATCCGCTCGATCTTTGTGATGACGCACGATTCTATCGGCTTGGGCGAAGATGGGCCGACCCATCAGCCAGTCGAGCATCTGTCCGCACTTCGGGCAATCCCAGGGCTCGCTATTTACCGCCCGGGTGATCCGATTGAAACGGCAGAATGCTGGGAAGCAATCCTCGACGCTCCCCGCAGAGCTGCTCTCATCGCACTGTCCCGGCAGCCAATGCCATTGCTGCGCAGGGACCCTGGAAGCGAAAACCTGTCAGCCAAAGGCGGGTACGTGCTGCTGGAAGCGGAAGGAGGCGAGCGTCAGCTGACTATCATGGCGACCGGCTCGGAACTCCATCTGGCGGTTCAAGCTCGGGATCGGCTGCAGGCCGGAGGTATTCGGGCCGCCGTCGTCTCGATGCCATGCCGACTATTGTTCGAGGCTCAGACGCCCGAGTACAAGAGGAAGGTACTCGGCGCGGGATCTGCGCGGGTCGCTGTAGAGGCTGCCGTCCAGGATAGCTGGGACCGATATCTCGGGTTCAATGGTCGGTTCGTGGGTATGCATAGCTTCGGTGCATCCGGAAAGATCGCCGACGTCTACAACAAGTTCGACATCACAGTGGATGCCGTGGTGAAAGCCAGCGAGGAAGCTCTGGCCTCCGGTTCGGCTTGAAGGCTGTCTATCGTGTACCCCAAGGTGCTAAGCGCACCTTGGGGGCTGCCGCATAGCCTGTTCTATATCTTCGATGATTTCGATCTAGTTTTTCGCCATTCCGCTTTACTAGGCGGCACCCCAACTAAGACCCCAAAATCCAAACGATTGGGCGTCGGCGGTTAGCGTCGGCTTGGCCCGTGGGACAACAAGCATGACAAAGTCAAATGTAGAATTCGGCCTCGATACCTTTGGGGACGTAACACACGACGCCAACGGCCAGCCTGAAACGTATGCTCAGGTCATCCGGAATGTCATCAAGGAGGCCGTGGTCGCCGACCAGGTTGGGATCGATTTCTTCGGGATTGGCGAGCACCATCGCGAGGATTTCGCGGTATCCAGCCCGGAAACGGTTCTTGCGGCCGTCGCGACGGTGACCGAAAGGATAAAGCTGGGTTCGGCCGTCACGGTGCTGAGTTCGGACGACCCCGTACGCGTTTATCAGCGGTTCGCAACTGTCGACGCAGCGTCCAACGGCCGCGCAGAGGTCATCCTGGGCAGGGGGTCTTTCACTGAGTCTTTCCCGCTCTTTGGGTATTCGTTGTCCGACTACGACAAGCTGTTTGGGGAGAAAGTCGAGCTTTTCGCCCAGCTCCTTGAGCAGAAGCCAGTTAGCTGGACGGGGATGACGCGGCCGCCTTTGAATGGTCAGCGCGTGTTTCCCCTTGTCGAGAAAGGCCCCCTGAAGACGTGGCTAGGCGTTGGCGGAAGCCCAGATTCCGTCGTTCGTGCTGCGCAGTATGGACTTCCGATGATGCTAGCCATCATCGGCGGGAGCCCTTATCGTTTCAAGCCATTCGTCGATCTATATCGTAACGCCAATGAGCAGCTAAAGCATCCGGCAATTCCCGTTGGTGTTCATTCCCCGGGCTATATCGCCGAGACCGATGCCGCTGCAAAAGCGGAGTTCTGGCCGCATTTCCGCGCCATGCGCGATCGTATTGGCCGTGAACGGGGCTGGGGTCCTGTCAGCGAGAGAGACTACGAAGCCGAAATCGATCAGGGCTCGCTGTATGTCGGCTCACCGGAGAGCGTGGCCGCAAAGCTTGCGCCGGTTATCGAAAACCTTGGCATTCAGAGGTTCCAGCTGAAATACAGCATCGGAACGATGCCGCATGAGAAATTGGTCCAGAGCATCAGGCTATTCGGGGAAGAAGTGGTTCCAAGGGTGAAAACTACTCTTGCCAAGGAAGTGGCAGCGTGAACCCAACAGCCGGAGGTCGATCGCTTCCGAGAAAGCTCTCGCCGCTCTCTCCAGTATGGGTGAGGTTAGGGGCAGGCTGGAACTCCAGCTTGCCTCTTCCCTTGGGGGAAACAAAAAGTACCGTTCCGGCGTTCAATTCGTGGGATAACTGAGGCGAGAGGCTTCCAATCAGCAGTCCTTATCGTCGGGTTCTACGTCGACTACCTCGGGCTCACCACGGATTGTGAAATCGATAAGCTCGATTGGTACGTTTCCTCCAATCTGGAGCCATAGTTCCACCAATGGTCGTGATCTCGTAAAGCGCGCTGCCCCTCGGGATACAAACTCATCAGTTAACGACGACGTTCTCCTGCAGTCTCGCCTCAAACCGGCTCATACCGTTCATTGGCGTTGCGCGTAAAGGATCTCTGTCACAACGGTTTATTCGAAACGGAAGTACGCGCACGGTCACGACTTCTGTATGCCCGGCTACGGAGATTCAAGTCCTCTGACCCCGGCGCTTATCGTTTCGAGACAGGTAGCCGCTCACCGGCTCTCACCGCGCCTTTCAGTCGATTGCCCGATGGCGCTAATGGACAGACATAGCGGGAAGAATAGGCGCACGAAGGAAAATAGGAGAAATTAAAATCGAGTATCAATGCGCCGTCTGGACGGACAACTCCGAGATCCGCTCCCTTGATGGTGTCGAGGAGATATCGGCCACCGCCATATGTCTCGGTCCCTGAGGTCGCGTCGACAAACGGCAGGAACACGCCACCGCCGTACCCCTCAATCCAGTAAAGGGTTAATTCGCCGCCCAATCTGGCCTCCAGCCCCGTTGTACGAGAGAACGCATGCATCGACAGGTCACCATCCACTCCTGTTGCGACGGTTATCCGTTCCGGCGTGACTGGGACAAGCTGTACCGTCAAGCGCAACGACGGATCATAAGAAAATGTCGTCGGCCCTTCGAACGTCTTGCGGTCCGCCAATTCAATTGGCGACTGAGGATGGTCGCGAAACAGGGTCGAACGGGTGTCGCACCAAAGCCTCCAGGCAGCAACCACGTCCGGGCTAGAACGTACCTCGTAGTAGAGATTTGCGATCTTCTCGCGCCATTCCCACAGGTGTTGAGTCTCGTTCAAATCATATCCTCCCATGACGGATATTTCGCCGCTCTCGTCATCGAAACGCTCGCCCAATCATCGCGGCGTAACTTTAAGCAATCACGCACTGTTCCGAAAGATGTGGTCTAAACACCGCCTGCAAACGAAAGTCGGTGCACCGCCGGTGCCTCACAGCCTTGACGATGCAAACCGCCCTTATGGTGCCACGCGACGAGGTTCGATTATGGTTCTTCTCTAAGCATCGTCGAGGCGAGTGGCCCCTGTTTAGGTCCCTGGTATTGAGCGCGAGAAGGCCCGCGCCGGCGTCATCGCGGGCGTGACGCCTTGTTTGGGGGACCGCTAGGCACGCGCATGCGATGTCGGTCACGCGCAGGTCGTCGAAGTGCTGACAGGACGCCGGTGCTATGGCTGTTATCAGGGGAACACCAGCCAAGCCTTGACCCGCAACCCGGTATGCCGTGCTATAATGTGTGCAGGTAAACACAACAGAGAGTGTAGCATGAGTGCGACGATGACAATCCGTGTCTCGGAAGACACCTTGGCTAAGCTAAAGATTGCCGAAGGGACGAAGCGCAGCAAATCCTTCCTCGCGCGGGAGGCGGTCTCGGCATATGTCGAGCGCGAACTTGCCATTATTGAAGGCATCCAGCGCGGGCTGGCCGATGTGGCGGCTGGTCGCGTCATCCCGCACGAGCAAGCGACGGCTGAAGCCCGCCAGATAATTGCGGAAGCACGGCGCAAGAAATATGCTCTATCGGAGCGAGACCTTTGAAGAACTGGATTTCAAGCTTCGAGACAATCCTGAGTTCGAAGAGGTTCCGCTGAAGCGCTTCCGGCACAAACGAGCTTTCCGCTTTTATGGCACGCTGTGCGAGATAACCTTAGTGCAGGAGCGAGAGGGGCCTTTTACGCTCTTCTGGGGCGACGCTCCCTTCTGGTGGGATACTCCGCTGCTGCATGGGGTTATAGTGGAAGTTGGTGGGGAGCCGACCTCGCTTGTATCTGCCAACAACCACAAACGATACCGCGATCTCCATAAAGACACGCAGCCGCATCGCTGGCGTGACCCTCAAGCGTTAGAACCCTACGAATGACCGCACAGGGCGAAAGTAGGACGGATAAACTGCAAGAAGCCCATCCCATTGGAGTTGCCAGTGATGACAAGCCCTCGGCCCGAGCTTGCCGATATTCAAGCCCTTGAGGAGGCCCTCCATCGCCCGGAAGTCAGGCGGTCGAGAGACGCAGTCGAAGCGTTGCTTGCAGAAGGATTTGTTGAATTCGGAGCATCCGGAACGGTGTATTCCCGCACAGAGATTGTCGAACTTCTGATTCAGGAGGATGGCAATGACAATGATCGTCTCAGAACGACCAACTACACCCTGACGTCCATTTCTCACGACGCGGTGCTGTTGACCTACGAAAGTGAGCGCACCCAAAACGACGGGTCAAGGCGGCATGTTTTACGAAGCTCGATTTGGAAGCTTATCGGAGATCGGTGGCAGATGCTTTTCCACCAGGGCACGATCAAGCGAGGCTGAATGCTGAGTCTAAATCGAGATACGCGGCAGGCTGGCGCTGCATCGATTTCAATGTCGCCGAGGGTCTGTTGTTTGCCATTACTCGTGTCGGGGGGCGCTCGAATGGGTTCCTTGATCGCCTGGGTAGCGGATGCTAGCTTCCCAATGGGAACCTTACCGAACCTGCTGCCGGGTTGAAAGGTGTTCGAATCGATGACGTCCCTGTCCGGAGGTCGAAATGTAATCGGCAGACTTCGACGAGGATAAGGGATTTGCGATGTTCTATGAGACGATAAAGTTTTCTCCGCACAACGTGGCAGCTCTCAAAAAGGCGCTACGCAAGCGGTACCCAGCTATTGGCTCGTCGCATGGTGATGAGGCTATCGCAGCATCTTTCGGTTTCAGAACACATGCAGCGATGCGCGGAGTGTTGCAGCAGGTGAGTGGGGCCACCCGCCTCATAGTTCAAATAGACGCAAGCCTCCTTATGATGCGTCTTGAAGAACTGGGCTATAGCGGGCTCTCTGTCCAAGAATTGCGACGGACCATTCTGGAGGCACCGTATCCTGATCGATGGCTTGGGGACGAGTTGGAGCAATCACTGGTGCGACGCCGCATACCAGATGCGGCGAACGGCTAGACAATGTCAATAATCCTACGTTCCGCGACAAAATCGGATGCAGCTTACCTTCTTGAACTGGAGGGGGTGTGCATGCGCAGTTACGCGGAAGCGTTGTGGGGCGACTGGAATCAGTCTGACACAGTGGAGAGCCTAGATGTGGCGGGTCACGAGGTGATTGAACTGAACGGCAAGGCCGTCGGGTGTATTGCCGCGATCTGGCACGAAGATCATATTTTCATAGAAAAACTCTATATAGCCCCCGCCTATCAAAGCAGGGGAATAGGGACCTATGTTTTGAACACCAAGTCTCACCAGGCAGCACAACATGGACTTCCTACGAAGCTCAGCGTCCTGA
This sequence comes from Rhizobium sp. 57MFTsu3.2, assembly GCF_012932765.1. Taxonomy (NCBI): domain Bacteria; kingdom Pseudomonadati; phylum Pseudomonadota; class Alphaproteobacteria; order Hyphomicrobiales; family Rhizobiaceae; genus Rhizobium; species Rhizobium sp. 57MFTsu3.2. Next base: position 1,743 of record NZ_JDWI01000049.1, on the reverse strand, counting down.
ACACAAATCCTGCGGACCGATTCTATGAGCGAGCGGGGTTCGCACTAGAGGCGGAAACGCTCGAACGCCGCCGGTTTTCCAAGGCAGTACTAACATCCTGATTTCGCGCCGCGCCCAAGCCATGTTGAAAAGTCATGGTAGTCGCCTCCAAGAGCCTGGATCGGACCAGGGGCATGATGACCGGGCGGCGGCCGATCGTGGTTCGCGCCCGAGGCGGTTTCCTCGAAGATGCGGATACACTCGACCTTGCGTAGCGCGTCGAGCTGTGCCGCGACGGTTTGTTCGCGGGTGGAAACGCGCGTAGCCGATCAGTGCCAACACTTCCTCATCACGCTGCGGCGCTCACATCGTATTCGAAATGAATGCGATCATAGGGAAACTCGATTCCATTCTCTGTCCGGTTGATGACACCAGCATTGACGAGAGTCGTCACGTCACGATGAACGGCCTGCACATCGCGGTTGACCCGACGCGCGACCTCGCGGATCGACAACGCCCCGTGTCCCGCGAGCGCCTTGACGATAGCGAGGCGGGAAGGCGCGAGCACTCGGTGCATGTCATCGTAGGAGGTGAAGTTGACCGAAGGTACGGCCTCTGCTGTCTCCCCTGCAAGCGCCCGCCTTCCGGCCTCGACAAAGCGAGCCTTGGCATCCGCTATGGTACTCAAGCGCACAGTCAAAGTTGTCATCTGAGCATCCTTTCCATGTCAGCTTGGAAGGCATCGTAAAGTGCTTCAAGGGACGTAAATTCGATGGCTTCTTCGCGGTTACCTAAGTGCCGGTGATCGCCTTTCCCGCGCTCATTGTCGTAGCGGAGAACGCACGCACCGTTCACAACGAAGGCCAGCCGATACTTGAACGGGTGCGTGCTGCCCGGAACCGGGTTGGGTAGGTGCCATAACACGACCTCAAAATAAGTCTTGTCATTGATCACCGTTCGCGATTTCTCGATCAGTCTGGCCTTCATGTTGTTATTGATAACAACACTCTGGCGTTGTTGTCAATAACAACGCTCTCAATGGATGGGCAGCGCATCCGACGATCTCTTGAGTGAGTAGGACCTGCCGCCGCGACGGTCGGTTTTCAAGCAAAGCGTCAAGATGAGTGCGGCGTGTCGACAGTCGCAAGGACGGTTTCATCGCCGAGGTTCCCGGACGAACCGGCGTTGATCAAACCAACCGTCGCTGGCGGCAACGATGTCGAACTGAGATTGAGTGGCATGTTGCGGTGCAGGTGAAAGGACGCGCTACACTTCAATGTAGCGCGAGAACGCAACAGCTAAATGACCGTTCACGCCGGTTTCGAGCGATTGTCCTAAAAGGTCATTAGAACCGAAAAAGCAACAGCTTCAAAACCGCTCCGCTGTTCCATAAGATAGATTACGCCGCAATCGGATGTAGCCGGGTACATTCTATCTCGAACTGCAACAAAGGCGTAAGCTGCCTGCTGCTTTTCGGGAGCCATAGTTTGATCCGTACCTTTTCCCATTTGAGTTTTGACGAACGCCGATCGATTTCCAGGATGTTGGATCAGAAGTTTAGCCAGTCTGAGATCGCCAGACGCCTCGGCCGGGACCGTGCGACCATCTCCCGGGAGATCAAACGCAACTACTGGCACGATCAGGAATTCCCCGATGCCGAGGGCTACTGGGCGATGACCGCCAACGACATGGCGCGCGACAGGCGCCGGCGGATCGGCAAGCTCTTTCGTCGCGAGGATCTGCGGAACGAAGTGATCGGAAAGT
>NZ_JDWI01000048.1:0-26833 GCF_012932765.1 Rhizobium sp. 57MFTsu3.2 | reverse complement strand
CTCATGTTGAGAATTCAATCATTGGCATTTACGTCACGTTCTGAATCGACGAGAACTTCACACCTGTTTTCCAAACACAAAGGCAAAAACCCCTGCGTCAAAAACCAGTGTAACTTCTCTTGATAAACGTGACCGCCAAAGTCTCTTTCAAGAACCGAAATCTCTTCCGGTCCCGCAAGCTCCGCCGCCCACGTTTCTCTTTCTTCTCATCTTCAATTGTCAAATAACAGACCAGATACCCCGGTCGAATTTCCTCGCCTCAAACCAAAAAGTCCAAGGAACCAATCAGCACCAAAGCCAATCTTAAAAGAAACTTGAGAGCGAAGGACCTCGTCGCCAGCAGCGCCGCCGCCCTCGTTCAGTGAGGGGGCTTATAGATGCCCAACCAGAGAACCGTCAAGCAGGACTATTGGAATTTCGAGACAATTCGAACAACTGATTGAACTTACAAGGTAATTTTCTGAGCGGCCCCCCGTCGCTCACAGACCTCCGGTCGGAACATCCCGGATCTGTGTTGTGGACGCTCGCCGAGGTCCTTGGATGGAGCCTGGTCCAGAAGAACGGTAGCTCCCTCAAGTGGAAACCGTTCGGGCCTGACGATCGAAAGCTGCGGCTGACAGTGGAAGCTCTCCTTGGCATCGCTGTAGCCCATGACAGCGACTTCGCGCACCTCACCGCCGACAGAAGGTCAGGTCTCCAAGGGAATTTGGGGCGTCAGTGGAGGTTCAGGTCAGATCATGGTGACGATCAAGCCGTCTATAACGGGACTTTATAAATCCTTTGCAATTCAAATTTGTGGGAGAGAACAACACCACGATAGATAGCAGGGGGAGCATGGACGATGCCGTGGGGGCAATGCTCGATCATAGATAGCAAGGGGGATCCGTGCACGTTTCAAATAGACAATGTCATTGGTAGTTTTTTCATTCAGGTAGAATGAGCACCACGCTTCTGCGCAAACGCACATTGCTTCGCAGAGCCTTTCACGAAAACTGGGTAGGTAGAGCCGTTTCTCGGCAATGATGACCTGTGCCCAATCGACAGAAGATTGGACTATTTATGAATATTAAGATGATCCTTGTGAGCACGACCGTGGCCTTGACTGCCTTCTCTGGCGCCCGGGCTGCTGACGCCATCGTTGCTGCCGATCCGGAACCGGTTGAATATGTCCGCGTTTGCGATGCTTACGGCAGCGGCTACTTCTACATCCCGGGCACCGAAACCTGCCTCAAGATCAGCGGTTACATCCGTTTCCAGGTTAACGCCGGCCCGAATGCCAGCGCAACCAAGGGCAACGGCAGCACTGTCGCCAACGACTCCGACTGGGACGCTTACACCCGTGGTCAGGTCCAGTTCACCGCCAAGAGCGACACCGAATATGGCCCGCTCACCGGTGTTATCGTCCTGCAGACGAATGCCGACAACGCTTCCTCGCAGTCGGCCGTGCTTGACTCCGCTTACATCGACATCGCTGGCTTCCGCGCCGGTCTGTTCTACAGCTGGTGGGACGATGGTCTCTCGGGCGAAACCGATAACGTCGGCAGCCCCGTCACGCTGCACAACTCCATCCGTTATCAGTACGAAGCCGACAACCTTTACGCTGGCATCAGCGTTGACGAGCTGGAAGATAGCCCATTCTACAACGGTGAACAGCCGAACGACGTCGGCGTAGCCGTTGGTATCGGCGGGAAGGCTGGCATATTCAGCTACCAAGTCACGGCTGGTTACGACACCGACAACGAAGCCGGCGCGGTCCGTGCGATGGGCACAGCCGCGATTGGTCCGGGCACCCTTGGCCTCGCAGCTGTCTGGGCGTCCGATCCGGGTGCTTACTACAACGCTGCCGAGTGGGCGATCACTGCGGAATACGCCATCAAGGCGACCGACAAGCTGAAGATCACTCCAGGCGCTCAGTACTACGGCAGCTACGGCGTCGTTAATGCCGCCACCGACGCCGCCTTCTCGGACAACGACGCTTGGAAGGTCGGTGTGACGGTCGACTATCAGATCGTCGACAACCTCTACGCCAAGGCAGCCGTCAACTACCTCGACGGCGATAAAATCGACGACGTCACGACGGGCTTCTTCCGCCTCCAGCGGGCATTCTAATTAAGAACGGCGCCGCGCTTCCACCTCTCTCCATGGTTAAAGTCAGGGGGAAAGGTAGCACGGCGCGGCACTTGGAAGTCTCTGATCGGGTGGACCTCCGGTCAGATGCCAGGGGTGGCCCGGGTTCCCTGCCCGGCCACCCCTTTCATTTTGAGGACGAAGCTATTCGCGCGTGGCAAGAGAACGTCTTTCCAACGCGTCGCCGCCAGCACACGTTCATTGGCTTGCGCGCTGCCTCATCATACACGACGCCTGAGCTGGATCACGAGGTTTGCTCAGATCCGAACGCATTGGCTTTTCTTGGGTTAGCAGTGGCCCGGAGCGCGAAGGTGTGGTCATGCTTCAGCGTCACGAAATGTAAACGAGAGTTGTTTTGCTTGAGAGCCTCGATCGTGAGGCGTATTGTCCGCAGCGCTGCCCACTCTCGGGCACTGCTCATCAATCTAGGCCCCACCCTATTGGGGCCTCTTTTTTTCAACTTGCTCTTCGTAATCCGGCGATATCATCCGATAAAATACGAAGACCCAGTTCATTGGCGGCCGTGACAATGCGGCCCGGGCGTCATCAACTTGCGCGTAGCATTTGCACCGAGGTCATGAATGCTAGCCTCCGCACCCGCTCAAAGCACGGTCTTTCGTTGGTGCCTCTGCTGGTCGAGTCTCCAGCAAGGGTCGTGAAGCTGGAACACTTCTTGCTCGGTTAATGATGTGTTTACCGTGCGGAGGCGTTTTGTAATGAAGTGGCACAGAAGCGATCATTTCGCTCCCCTGATGCTGGTGATGGGTGGTCGGGAAAAATACAGGCTCGTCGGGTCCCTGAGAGAGGTTGCGGAAGCCCTTATAGGTGACTGGCCATCCGACGACGGAGAGGAGTACATGGAGGCGGTGAAGGTCTGCCTTGACGCAATCCATGGTAAGCTATCGGCGCAGGAAGCACGCGAAGCACTCATTCGGGCTGCGGACGAAGCGGGAATACCGGTAATCCGGGCTGTTCACTGAACACGTCTCAGAGCTGCGCTCGAATATCTCAAAAATGTAATGTAGCGATCTCTAGCCTGGACGCCATCTTACGTATAAGTCAGCCGCAGTTGGTTAAATGGTGAATTGAAATGCATGATGAAATGGTTTTCGTTGAGCACGCGAAGCTGCTCACTCTCCTCGCTAATGAAAAGCGGCTGCTTATTGCTTCCCATCTTCTCGGCGCCGAACTCAGTGTGAACGAACTCGCAGACAAGGTAGGCCTCTCGCAGTCGGCCCTCTCCCAGCATCTCGCAAGATTTCGTGCCGCAAGGGTAGTCACCACGCGGCGCGAGGCGCAGACAATCTACTACTCGACATCAGACGACAGTATTCGCAGGGTCCTGGAGACCGTAGGAGAGATCTTTGCGCGGGACGCCGGTCCGGCTGCCAAGTCAACATAACTTCTGGATGCCATACTCTTCTCTCAAAGGCCAACTTGCGGACACGTCGAGCTACGGACATTCTATGCAAAAAGGCAAACGAGAGGACCAACGGTGCCGGACGCAAAGCACTTATTCGTCACGAATATCTCGGGTGAACGAATGCCTGACCCCGGCCTGTTTACGTGGGATATGAACGCCGACCTCGTGTACGCGGACGGTGCCCTCGCCGCGTTGTTCGGTCTCGATCCCGCGGAAACTGAACGGGGATTGCCGGTACAAACCTATCTTGATCGTGTGCACCCCGACGACGTGGCTGTATTGGCTAAACAAATCAGCGACGCCATTGTCGCGCAACACCCAACGGTGCAGCACTATCGGTCACAAAAGGCAGATGGATCCTATGTTTCGGTTTCCGCCTTCGGCCGATGCTTTCGGGATCGCAAAGACAATCCGATCCACTACGCTGGAATTGTGGTGCCGGACGAAACGTCCCCACCCGTTGGCGCGGCTCATTGAGATGAGGCTACTGCGCTGATTGCACCAGGCTTTTCCGCGCGAGATCACGCAGACCGTAGTCATTCGCTATAGCAGCTGCCAAGTGTGGCCATATGGACTTCGCAGATCATCGCCCGCTCCGTTTCTGGCTGTCGTCGAGTTCCAGGCATCAATGCGAGCCGTACGGATGTATCATCGACTTTCCGCGTTCACATCACGGTGATGCTCTCAAAATCCGTTCGCCCCCTGGTCCGATCCAACAAGTGCCGTCCCAGCATGGGCAAGAGGCGGGCAATATCTCTGCACCCTCTCCTCCAAGTCATAGCCCTCCTCTTTTCACTGCGCACGACATGCAATCTACGCATAGCTGAGGTCCAGTCTTCGCGCTGCAAAATTGGTCCGACCAATCATATATAAGCGACATCGAAGTAATCGAAGCGCCACGGACTGGCAGCTGACTTCGAAAACCCAGGAAAGGGGATTTATCATGAACATCGCACGCTCTTTTATCAATTGGCGCAAGTATCGTCAGACGGTCTCCGAACTGGGCCGTATGAGCAATCGCTCACTCCATGACCTTGGCATCAATCGCGGCGAAATCGAGCGGATCGCAAGAGCTGGCGCTCGCTAAGTCCGCGAAGACAATGTGCAGTTTGAAGCGCTCGTCCTACCAGACGGGCGCTTTTGTTTTGCCCTGGCAAAGAAAAGAGTTAGCGCGGCTCGCGCATGGCCACGCCACGTAGCTCTACCTATGCTTGGGGCGAAAATCGCACATGCGAGACGCGAGCATCCGTCTCTTGCGAAACCTCGATTGCCTAGATCGCTCGCTGAACTTCTTCGAGGAGCCAGTCCCGAAAAGCGACTATTTTGCGAGAATTCTGCCGTGTTTCCGAATAGACGAGCCAGAACTTCCCATGGCGACCGGTCAAATCAAACAATTGCACCAAGCGACCCGACTGAATTTCGGTCTGAAAGAACATGGGCGTAAGAAGGGCTATCCCCTGCCCGGAAATTACGGCCTGGCTAATCGCGAGTTGCGTATCAAATTGGAAGTTCTGAGAGAATGACGGTTTTGGGCTGTCGACGCCCGCTGCATTAAACCAGTCCAGCCACCAATCATCCCTCCAGTCGAGCAATGGGTGTTTCAGGACGTCAGAAGGGACCCTAATTTCACCCGCCGCCTCCAGGAAAGCCGGACTACAAAAAGGGGCGAACTCCCGATCCATTAAGGGGTGAGCCTTAAGGCCAGGCCATTTGCCATGCCCCTCCCGGATTCCCACATCGAACGGCTCTCGACTGAAATCGACCACTCGGCTCATCGCTTTCAGTTCAATGTCGAGATCGGGGTTGGCATTTCGGAAGCGGCCCAATCGCGGAACCAGCCAGTTGGATGAGAAAGTGCTCGTTGCGGTGATCGAAAGCACTGTGTCCGCCCCCCGGCGAAGAGACACCCGATAGGCTTTCACCGGCCGCACGATGTTCTTTAGCGCCTGAGGTCCGATGTCCTCGTAGCCAAGAGGTAGCTTCTGTTCCACCTGCTCATAGACAGCGCTAGAAAGGCAGATTCCACCCGGCTCCGCGAGTGCCTCAAGGCGCACTGCGACATTCACACCATCACCGAAGAGATTTCCTCCGTCGACAATCACGTCCCCAAGATTGATCCCGATGCGAAACCTCATCTGCAGACCCTCTGGTAGGTCGAATGAGCGCCCAGAAACATCTTCTTGAAATTCAATCGCCGCACGCATCGCTTCCACCGGACTCGCAAACTCCGCGAGAAAGCTGTCACCGGCTACAGCGAATATCCTACCAGAGTGCTTTGAGACCAAACCAGCAATTGCGGTATTGCACGTATTAAGGGCCGCGTGGGTACGCTCCTCGTCCACCTCCATGAGGCGACTGAACCCGACAACATCGGCAGCAAGAATGACGGCCAATTTGCGTTCCATGGAAAGCAAGATAGCGGACTACGCACTGGAAAACCATTACGGGAAAAATACGAGAAGCGCGAATGTTGAGGAACCCACCTCGTGTCAGCACCCCTTCCGCTCAGCGGCGCTCGTAAACCCCGCTCAGCCTTTGTTGGTCATCCGTTCAAGGCCGAATACTCGATGGCGGGCTGCCACCAACTCAAGCACCGCAAATCGAGATGCGTTTCTTCCGATCTGCTATGCAGCATATGCAACACCCGGTTTACCGAAAAGTCGGCGAATGTCTTTCGGGAGGCGGCCCAGGATGCGGGAAAACGCCACCGTTTCTCCCAAATCGCGGGACAAGCCCGATAAGCGACATCTTTGCGGGTTCCCTGTGAGGCAGGCTCACTTTGATGTTAGCTGAGGAACGGTAAGTAAGCGGGCTTTTGATAGCGCCTGGCGGGCCATCTCGGCAACCTCGCCGTCGCGTTCTTCCGCAGCTTGCTTTTGATCTTTGTGCTCATTGTACGCTTGGTCAGGAGATGAGGCGCTTCTCCCTAGCCCCGTCTTGATGCCCACCTGCTGCGCAGAGGTCTGAGAAGCCATCAAAGACGACGCGATCAACAGAACGACCCTCGCGAAACTCGACATGCGCCCTCTCCGCTGCCAGTTGCCACTCCGTAACAGTATCGACGTGTGATCTTGGCTAAATTAGGATCTTGAGATGCGACTGACGTACTTCCCTGATTGTCCGCGTTTGTAAGTCAGGTCTGGTTCTGTCTGGACCGAGTTGCACCACCGTAAGGGTTAATCTGACAAGGCTTGTGCGGGGCAGACGGATACCGCGTATCCCGCATTGGCTGAAACAGCGTGATTTCGTCCTGATCGGGCTATCCCGCAGACGATGCATCTTGCCGCGACTAGTTGTCCACGGCCGCAGAAAACACACGCAAGTGCCCGAAGATAACGCCCTAAAGTGACTGAAAGCGTCGTCGGCCAGGACATCCCCGGTTCTGAAGTCGCTCTTGCTTAGCGCGCATCATATCGGGAAAGCATTCGCCTTAGCTGATCGTTTTGCAAACGCAACTTTTGAGCCAATTCCTGTCTCAGCTGATTGATTTCGCTGTCTAGCACTATGCTTTCGGAAACGAAAGCTGCTTCAGGCGATACCTGCACTGTTTCGATCTCGGCAATCGGCAAAGAGCGCCGTTTCACCTTGGGCCGTTCAACGCCGGAAGCGCTTTGCGCCGACCTCACCTTACGAATACGCCCGACCTCGGCTTTCTGGCTTATTGGGATTGGCGTGGTGGTTGCGCTGGCATCGCTCGTCAACAATGTGGCCGGTTCGGTCGACTTTCCGCTGCCGTTAGAATTCGCGGTGGTAGCATTTCTGGCATTGGCTTCAGGTGCTTTCGGCACTGCAGTTGAATGTGAGAGTTCCGCTCGCAGGCTCAACCTGTCCTTCGTCACAAGCCTTATCGTCGTTGCCAGCACGGGCTCGGCGTCGTTGGCCAGAGCAAGGCTGGAAGGCGCAACAATCCTCTCTTGCGGCTCCGGTCGTCGGACGCTGCCATCGAAAGGAGCGGCCGACGGCTCAATGAAAGCCTCTTCAATGCGTTGGGGAGAATCCTGGAGTTCAGATTCCTCGGTGTTAGGAAGCGTTACGGCTTCGACGTCTTTAGCACCCGGATGCGGTATCTTCGAAGTCTCGTCCTCGAGCTCACCACGTCCTTCTGAGTTACCACGGGATACCAACCCAGTAATCAGTTTCCACGCTGATCTCATCGATCCGCCTCCTCCGACTCGGTGTTCCAAGAACATAGTACCGGGCCGGAGACCGGGCTTGCAATGCTTGCCCGGTCATCAGTCTTATCGTTGTGGAAAACCCGTGATCCTGTTCACTCAAGCCATGCCAAGCTTCTTCCGAAGGTCAGCGTTCTCTGTGCGGAGCTTCTCGGACAATGCCCTTCGGAGCTTCTGGTTCTCTTCCTCGAGCTTCAGAAGATCCGCAAAGTCGTCCGACGCTGGCTTAGGCGCCTCGGCTTTCCGCCGCCCACGCTTCTGAGGTTGCGCGGTTTCCTTTGATTTGGTCGGGGCGATTTTATTTCCCGGAACGGGCGTCGCCGAAGCAATGGCCTCACCCTTTTCCGTGTTCTTCCGGCGGCCGCCACGTGTCTTCTTCGCGGGCGTACTCACCGATGTGGCTACAGCCGCTTCAGCGACGGTCTTCGACTTTCGCGGTGCGCGTGACTTCTTTACTTTAGGTTCATTCCCGGCTGCCGTGTCGTTAGTGACGGTGGCTTTGATTTCGTCAGTCATGTGAAACTCCTTGATGGGCGAAATGTTTGACTGTGCAAGTCCCCGCAATCATATGCGCAGTTTTCTTTAAAACTTGTTGATAATGACATTCGGGTACCGGTCGCGGAACAGTCCCCAATTCCACTACCTAAGCAAACCAGTTCGCTCGACAGAAGAAGAGCCACACAATTCCAGCATTTACAATTGGATACTTCCAAGAGCGAATTGCAAAACGTCGCAACTTTTTCGTCAGCGGCTCGCCGAAAGCTGAAGGCCTGCCCCCGCGCGCCAGAATTTTGTTTCAAACCTTTGCTCGCTCGCTCATATTCCCTTCATGGCAATCGATTGGTGCGGCGCTGGAGCAAAAGTCGAAACGAGCATTTGGGCATGAACGAAATCTCGAATGCCACTTGGACTTGAGACTCTACGGACGCAAACTTTCCTTCGAATGAGTTGGGCGATCGGGTGCCTGAACGCGACGTCAATGGTTGGAGGATGGAAATGAGCGATCACGTCTATAAAAAGGTGGAGCTTGTCGGAAGTTCGAAAGTCTCGGTGACGGAGGCGATTGAGACCGCTATATCACGAGCGTCAAAGACAATGCGAAACCTCGATTGGTTTGAGGTTGATCAGATCCGGGGCCACATCAAGAACGGCTCGGTGGAATACTATCAGGTGGTCATGAAGGTCGGCTTTCGAATAGACGACTAAGCGTTGGCTAGTCTTGTTCCCGCTGCAAACGGATGCTGGCAGGCCGCGGCGGGATTTAACACGGGATATCAGGATCTGCGGGCAGCCCGGCGGATGATCGACAATGCCCGGGAGGTCGCAGACGAGATCCAGGCCACTTTTGCGCCGGACACGGATCTCAGGTTTGAAATTGGCGACCAGGAAGACCATTCGACGATTGTTACGACAATGCTCTGTCGAGCCCTTCGCTTCGTGGACGCCGGCCGAATTGAGAAAAGCGCAGACCCACCCGGGACACCTGCGGTGACAGGCTAACCGGGCAAGCTAAAACAGGCGCCTGGACGCGCCGAGAGAGTATTTCTACCGGCGTTCTCGCACCTTGCGTCCATCGCGTCGCTGGTCGTGCTCAAATTTCGAACTACATCGTCGGAACAATGGGTGGACCAGCATACACATTGGAACACGAGTGAGGACCGATGCCCCGCGTCATAATCATCGAATGGAAGTCGATCGATGGTACCCTTTTCGTTCATTTTCCAGAGCCGTTTGCAATGGCACCCTTGGAATGGAAAGCCTTTGCCGCCCTCTTCGATCGGATCGGTTTCCAGCCGGGGCAGAAAGATATTCGCACGATGCCTCCTTCCACAGACGCGCCACGGCGTCTAGCAGATGGCTTGATGGCGCTCGGGTACTCGCTGGAACATCGAGGTGACGTGCCCGAGTCAATCATCAAATAGGCGCGGTTACGCCCCGTTCCCCCCATCAACTGAGAAATGGCAATTTGGCTTCAGTTCCCTTTGGCACGTGGCGATTGTGCAGCAATCATAAGCAAACATCTGCGTGCATTTTCGATAGACTTTCGCTTGTCGTCTGTCAGGATGGCCGGCAATGGAACTCTTTATTCGAAACATGATGGCCGCTCCGTGCCGGCAACTTTGTGGTCGTGACCCGCCTGTGACGGCGCAGAACCCACGTTCATACTGGCTTGAAATCACGGGATTATGCTGACGGAGATAGTGTCCGTTGCCAAGGAGAGCTAATGATCAAGTCCGCAAAGGGATGGATCTGGGGCGTAGTGGCCCTCATTGCAATCGGCGTAGGGTATTACGCATGGACCGTCCTTCGCAATGACGGTCTGCCCGCCGGATTTGCTGCCAGCAATGGTCGTATCGAAGCGGTGGAGATTGATATCTCGACCAAGACCGCTGGCCGGCTGAAGGAACTGCTGGTCCGTGAGGGCGATTTCGTCAAGGCGGGTCAGGTGTTGGCGCGGATGGATACCGCCCAGCTCGAAGCGAGCAAGCGCCAGGCCGAGGCGCAGTTGCGCCGGGCGCAGATCGCCGTCGATACGGCCCACAGTCTCGTTGCTCAGCGCGAAGCCGAAAGGAAGTCCGCGCTGGCCGTGATCGAGCAACGCAAAGCGCAGCTTGACTCTGCAATGAAGACCAATGCCCGCTCGCGACAGCTCCTGAGCAACAGCACCGTATCGCAGCAAGTGGTGGACGATAGTGAAGCGGCGGAACAGGCCGCGCGTGCGACGCTCGCATCGGCGGAAGCCTCGCTTGCAGCTGCAGACGCGGCGATCAACGCTGCCAAAGCGCAAGTGATCGACGCTGAAGCCGCCGTGGACGCGGCAAAGGCGCAGATCGAGAGCGTCGAAACCGATATCGCCGACAGCACCCTCGTCGCGCCACGCGACGGCCGCATCCAGTATCGTATCGCGCAGCCCGGAGAGGTCTTGTCCGCGGGTGGTCGCGTGTTGAACCTCGTTGATCTTGGCGATGTGTACATGACCTTCTTCTTGCCAACAGAACAGGCGGGCCTCGCATCGATTGGCTCAGACGTCCGTCTGGTGCTCGATGCAGCACCACAATATACGATACCTGCGAAAGTTTCCTTCGTGGCTGATGTCGCCCAGTTCACGCCGAAGACCGTCGAGACCGAGGAGGAGCGCCAGAAACTCACCTTCCGTGTGCGGGCACAAATCCCGCAGGAGCTGCTCCAGAAGTATGTCCAATACGTCAAGACTGGACTGCCCGGCATGGCCTATGTCCGGCTCGATCCACAGGCAGCCTGGCCCGAACACCTCGAACGCAACCTCGTGAAGTGATGTGGGGAGCATGAGTGGGGCACCTCTAAGCATGAGCGTTCCCGCAGACGGTCACGCAACCGTGGCTCGGCTGGCGAATATCACGCTGGCGTTTGGCAAGACGATTGCGCTATCGGACGTGTCACTGGATGTTCCCGCGGGTTGCATGGTCGGGCTGATTGGACCGGACGGCGTGGGCAAATCCAGCCTTCTGTCGCTCGTGTCCGGCGCGCGCGCCGTGCAGAAAGGCGATGTCGAGGTGCTGGGAGGAAATATGTCCGATGCCCGGCATCGTGATGAGACCTGCCCAAGGATCGCCTATATGCCGCAGGGCCTCGGCAAGAACCTCTATCCCACCTTGTCGGTCTTTGAGAACGTCGACTTTTTCGGGCGTCTGTTCGGCCATGATCGACAGGAACGCGAGACACGTATCCGTGAACTTCTCGACAGCACCGGGCTCGCCCCCTTTGCTGACCGGCCGGCTGCAAAGCTTTCAGGTGGGATGAAGCAAAAACTCGGGCTCTGTTGCGCGCTTATCCACGATCCGGATCTTCTCATTCTCGATGAGCCGACAACTGGTGTCGATCCTTTGTCACGCCGGCAATTCTGGGACCTGATTGACCAGATTCGGGCCGGCCGGCCGGGGATGAGCGTCATCGTTGCCACAGCCTATATGGAGGAGGCAGCCAATTTCGACTGGCTGGTTGCGATGCATGCCGGCAAGGTGCTCGATACCGGAACGCCTGCCGAGCTTTTGTCGCGCACCGGCACCGGCAATCTAGATGCCGCTTTCATCGCCCTATTGCCCGAAGCCGAGCGGCGGCGTCACGTCGACGTCGTCATCCCTCCGAAACAGGAAATAGAGGGCGAGGATTATGCGATCGAGGCAAGCCACCTCAGCATGCGTTTCGGCAATTTTACGGCTGTCGACAATGTCAGTTTCCAGATCCCGCGCGGGGAAATCTTCGGCTTCCTGGGATCCAACGGCTGCGGCAAATCGACGACGATGAAGATGCTGACCGGCCTGCTTGCAGCCAGCGAAGGTGAGGCCAGGCTTTTTGGTCGTACCGTTGATGCAAGCGACATGGCGGTGCGTCGTCGCGTCGGTTACATGAGCCAGGCATTTTCGCTCTACACGGAACTGACAGTTCGCCAGAACCTCGATTTGCACGCCCACCTCTTCAAGCTGCCGACAAGCACGATATCGGCTCGCGTCGAGGAGATGGCCAAACGCTTCGACCTCGAAGGTGTGATGGATGCGTTTCCTGACGGCTTGCCACTCGGTATTCGTCAGCGCCTGTCGCTGGCGGTTGCGATGATACATGCGCCGGACATCCTTATCCTCGACGAACCGACGTCGGGCGTCGATCCCATCGCCCGAGACGCCTTTTGGCAGATCCTGGTCGATCTCTCGCGCAAGGACAATGTGACGATCTTCATTTCGACGCACTTCATGAATGAGGCGGAGCGCTGCGACCGTATCTCGTTGATGCACGCCGGCAAGGTATTGATCAGCGATACCCCGGAGGCGATCACCAAGAGCAGGAATTCCCCCACACTGGAGGACGCGTTTGTCGCATATCTCGAGGAGGCGGCCGGCATATCACCCGTCGTCAAGAGTGCTGCCGCAGAGACGACCGATACCTCAAAACTGCTGGGCCCGGGTCATGGACAGATCACCGGCAGGCGACGTATTTTCGATTTTCGCCGCATGTTCAGCTATACAAGGCGCGAGGCTCTGGAACTACAGCGTGATCCTATTCGAGCCACTCTCGCAGTGCTCGGCAGTGTCATCTTGATGTTCGTCATTGGCTACGGCATCAACATGGACGTGGATGATCTGACGTTTGCGGTTCTCGATCGTGATGATTCCACTATTAGCCGTGACTATGTGCTCGACATTTCCGGCTCGCGATATTTCATCGAGAAAGACCCGATCCGCGACTACGCCGAGATGGACAGACGGATGCGCGACGGCGAGATCAGCCTCGCGATCGAGATACCGCCTGGCTTCGGCCGAAAGGTGCAGCGCGGTGATCCCGTCGAGATTGGCGCCTGGATCGATGGCGCCATGCCACAGCGCGCAGAGACGATCAGCGGCTATGTCCAGGGAATGCATGCCAACTGGCTGACCGCACGCGCAAAGAAGCTCTATGGTACCGCCGCGACCCAGGGCGCATTCAGCATTGAAACCCGCTTCCGCTATAATCCCGACGTCAAAAGCCTTGTTGCCATGGTTCCGGCCGTCATTCCCCTGCTTCTGCTGCTCATTCCGGCGATGCTTGCCGCACTCAGCGTGGTCAGGGAAAAGGAACTGGGCTCTATCATCAATCTATATGTGACACCGGTCACGCGGCTGGAATTCCTTCTCGGCAAGCAGTTGCCCTACGTGATGCTCGGCATTGCAAACTTCCTGCTTCTGGTTGCCTTCGCAACCCTCGTTTTCAGGGTACCGTTCACCGGCAGTTTCATGACCTATGCGGCA
This sequence comes from Rhizobium sp. 57MFTsu3.2, assembly GCF_012932765.1. Lineage (NCBI taxonomy): Bacteria > Pseudomonadati > Pseudomonadota > Alphaproteobacteria > Hyphomicrobiales > Rhizobiaceae > Rhizobium > Rhizobium sp. 57MFTsu3.2. The sequence continues at coordinate 13,352 of NZ_JDWI01000048.1, read as the reverse complement.
GCCGCGGTGCTTTACGTGATCATCGCCACCTCGATCGGCATCTTCATGTCGACGTTCATGTCCAGCCAGATCGCAGCGATTTTCGGAACGGCGCTTTTGACCCTCATCCCCGCAACCCAGTATTCCGGCATGACCGATCCGGTTTCCTCCCTGAAGGGCGCGGGCGCCCTGATCGGCCAGATCTATCCGGCGACCTATTTCATGACGATTTCACGCGGTACCTTTTCAAAAGCGCTCGATTTTTCCGGCCTGGCTGGCTCGTTTGTTCCTTTGCTGATTGCAATTCCCATATTGGTTGTCGCCGGCGCGGTACTGCTGAAGAAGCAGGAGAGTTGATATGGGTTGGTCCAACATCGTCCAGCTTGGCATCAAGGAACTGAGAGGGCTTGCACGCGACCCGATGCTGATGTTGCTGATCGTGTATGCCTTCAGCCTGCAAATATACACAGGCTCCAGCGCGCTTCCCGAAACACTCAACAATGCTGCGATCGCCATCGTCGATGAAGACCAGTCGCCACTCTCGGGGCGCATAACCACCGCTTTCACCCCACCCTATTTCGTGCCACCAAAGCTGATCTCGATTGCAGAGATGGACCAGCGGATGGACGCAGGGCTGGACACGTTTGCCCTTAACATTCCACCAAATTTCCAGCGTGACGTCCTTGCCGGTCGGCAACCAACGATCCAGCTCAACGTCGATGCAACCCGAATGAGCCAGGCTTTCACCGGCAGCGGCTACATTCAGAGCATTGTCACGAGCGAGGTCAATGAATTCATGGACCGCTACCGCGGCGCCAACAATGTCTCGGTGGACCTGACGCTGCGAAACCGCTTCAATCCGTCGCTGAACAAGTCCTGGTTCGGATCGATCAACAACATCATTACGTCGATCACGATGTTGTCGATCATCCTGACAGGGGCTGCCCTTATTCGGGAGCGGGAACATGGCACCATCGAACACTTGTTGGTCATGCCCGTCACGCCGATCGAAATCATGGTAAGCAAGATCTGGTCAATGGGGCTGGTCGTCTTACTGGCGACGAGCTTTTCCCTTTTTGTCGTCGTCAAGGGGCTCCTGGGGGTTCCGATTGAGGGGTCGCTGACGATCTTCCTGCTCGGCACGGCATTGTTTCTCTTCGCCACGACATCGATGGGGATTTTCCTGGCGACAATTGCCGGATCGATGCCGCAGTTCGGCTTGCTCCTGATCCTCGTGCTACTGCCGCTTCAGGTATTGTCAGGCGCCATGACGCCGCGCGAGAGCATGCCTGATATTATCCAGAATATCATGCTGCTGGCGCCGAACACGCACTTCGTCATTCTGGCGCAGGCGGTCCTATTTCGAGGAGCACAGCTCGAAGTGGTCTGGCCACAGCTTCTGGCGCTTCTTGTCATCGCGAGTGTGTTTTTCTGGCTGGCGCTGCGTCGTTTCAGACGCTTCCTGCGTTAAGTCACGGCGTGGGACCTACGGTTTGCGCGGGCCTGCCGCCGAGAGAAGCTTTGCGTTCAAGCCCGCGGCTTGGTCTGCTTTACTTTCTATCCAGCGCGGCGTGCAAAGTTGCCCGCATCTCGTTGGCCGCCTCGGTCAGGACCGAAAGGAACCTTTCAATGACCGTCGATCGCGTCCTTCGAACCGGGCGCCATACGGCAAGCGTGTACGGGACGCTGACGCTTAGCCTGCGCAATACCACCCCCTTGTCGACATGGTTTGCAGCAGTCAGCGGATTGATGATTGACACACCTACTCCTGCAGCAACCATCGAACATACGCTGGTGGCCGTCGTCGTCTCGACGGCATAACTGCGCGAAATGCCTGCAGCCAGGAATATGTCGTCGAGTTTTCTTCGATAGGGATCGTCCTGCGAGAAATAGACAAACGGTACGCCGTCGAAATCTGCGGGTTCGAGGAGGCTCTTTTGCGAAAGCCTGTGGCCGATCGGCACGACGCATACCTGATCGCCAACGTCGATCCGCTGAGAGGCTACGCCAGGATATTCGAACCGGCCTTCGGTCACACCCATGTCGAAGACCGTTGTTGCCATTTCATGTTGCAGGGAAACCTCCTCCAGCGAATGCAGGGAGAGATGAACCGCCGGGCGATGCTTCAGAAGTTTTTGCGCCACGCGTGGGATGATGGAATCGGCATATGCCGGGATCGTGGCGATCCTCAGGTTGGAAGCGTTGTGCATGCGGATCGCCGACGCAGCACGGCTGATTTCTTCCATGCCGAGGAAGGACCGGCGAACGACTTCATGTAACAAAAGTGCCTGGTTCGTGGGTGTCAAACGCTTGCCGAAGCGCACGAAAAGGTCGAAGCCGATTCGCTGCTCCATTTCTCTGAGCTCTCGGCTGATGGTCGGCTGTGACGTTCCCAGTGCCGCGGCCGCCGCGGTCACGCTTTTGCTGATCATGATGCTGTTGAAGACCTCAATCTGGCGTTGGTTGAGCCTCATCGGTCTGAGCCTTTCGCTTCGGTGCCTTTCCCCTCCTGACGAGAGCGCAGGTGAAGCCTCTCATATATCAGAAATGAATAAGAGCGCCCTATCAATTATTTCCCTCAGGATTCAGGGTCTGAAACTATCGCTGCCGGAACCCAAACATGCGTGTCGGGCGATGACAAAATACGTCGAAGAAGAGACCTGGCAGGATGACGAGCGGCGCTGGCTCGCCTATCGAGCAGGCGCTCTGCATATCGAGGATGTGCGGCTGGGCGCGGTTGCCGCCGCCATTCCAACGCCTTTTTACTGCTACTCCGCCGGCGCCATCCGATCGGCGTACAGGACGCTTTCGCGAGCTCTCACCCCCATCGACGTCGCGATCTGCTACGCCGTGAAGGCCAATAGCAACATCGCCGTGCTTCGCCTGCTTGCAGAACTCGGATGCGGGATGGACATCGTTTCTGGAGGAGAGCTGGAGCGTGCACTGGCAGCGGACGTACCTGCGTCAAGGATCATCTTCTCCGGCGTCGGAAAGACCCGCGCGGAGATCGCCCGCGCAATTGAGGTCGGCATTCACCAGATCAATGTCGAGTCGGCGGCCGAAATCAGCGTGGTCGCCGAGGTCGCCCGTGCACTCGGCAAGCGCGCGCCGGTCGCATTGCGAGTCAATCCCGACGTCGATGCCAAGACGCACGCGAAAATCACCACCGCGACGAAGGACAGCAAGTTTGGAATCGCGATCGGCCAGGTGGCCGACCTCTACGCCCAGGTTGCTGCGGCGCCTGATTTGGAAGCGGTTGGCGTCGCCGTTCACATCGGATCGCAAATACATGACATGGAGCCGTTCCGCCGCGCCTTTTCGGCAATGGCCGAGCTGGTAACGGAGATACGCGGCAGGGGATTGTCCGTGCCGCGCCTCGACCTCGGCGGCGGCATTGGGATTGCCTCCGGCGATAAGCCGGGCCCGGACAGTGGGCGCTATGCCGCGATCATCGCCGAGTCAGTTGGCCATCTCGGCTGCAAACTTGCCGTCGAGCCGGGCCGCTGGCTCGTCGGGCGGGCCGGGTTGCTGGTGAGCGAGTTGCTTTACCTCAAGGACATGCAGGACGGATGCATGGGCATCCTCGACGCGGGAATGAACGACCTTATGCGCACGGCGCTCTACGACGCCCACCATCCGGTTCTTCCCCTTCAGGAACCGCAACTCAACGATGCGGCGTACACCTATAGCCTCGTCGGGCCAATTTGCGAAAGCTCCGACAAATTTGGACGCTACGATGGGCTCGGTGAACTGCGGGCCGGTGAGCTTTTGGCTTTCGATCTCGCCGGCGCCTATGGCGCGTCGATGTCATCGACCTACAACTCGCGCGATCTTCTTGCCGAGGTACTTGTGGACGGCGATCGGTTCAGGACAATCCGGCGCAGGCAGGGCATTCAAGAAATGCTACAACTCGAGCATGGGGGAGCCTGGGAGCGTCCTGCACCGGGCGGAAGAGTGATGGCCGAGCCTGTCTTGCACGGGGGCACAAAAGGCACCGGGAGGGAATTGGCAGACGCTGAACAATAATTGGACCGGGAACCGGACAAAACGGGGAAGCGACAAGCGCTGCCCCGGATGGGGAAACAAGAAAAAGAGGGAATTTCAAATGCTGAACAAAGCCAAGTTTATGATGGCGACGGGCCTCATTACGCTTGCGATGGCTTCGACCAGTCTTGCGGCCGACCATGTCTTGAAGATCGCCTACCAGGAGGATCCGAAGACCGTCGACGTCCAGATGACGCAGGATTTCTACACACTGCCGCTCAACGTTTACGACCGGCTCGTCGAGGCCGAAACGAGCGGGCCGGGCCAGTCGCAGCTCACCCCCGGGCTTGCCGAGAGCTGGGAAGTTTCGCAGGACGGCAAGACCTACATATTCCACCTGCGCAAAGGCGTTCTGTTTCACAACGGCGAGGAGCTGACTGCGGATGACGTCGTCTACACCTTCGACCGCATGCTCGACCCCAAGACCAAGGCGCTGAGCACCGATATTCTCAATTTCGTCGATGGTGCCACCGAGCGCCTGGACGGATCCGCCACCACGGTCCCCGGTCTGCAGGCGGTGGACAAATACACTGTCAAGATCGTCCTGAAGGACCCTTATGCGGCCTTCATCGCCCTTTTGGCGAGCCCCGGTGCGTCGATCTACAATCGCAAATTCACCGAACCGCTCGGCGACAAGTACGGCCTTACGCCGGAAACGACCAACGGAACCGGGCCGTTCAAACTGACGGAATACACCCTCAACGACAGTCAGGTCCTTGAGGCCAACGACAAGTATTTCAAGGGTCGCCCGAAGCTCGACCAGATCGTCATCCGCGTGGTCGCCGATGCCGAAACACTGCGACTTCTCTTCGAGTCGGGCGAGCTGGATGTATTCGATATCGACTACGCATCGTCGCAGCTGCCCTATTTCGCCGGCAGTGACCAATGGAAGGACCAGATTCGATCCGGTCCACGCGTCGGCATCTATTACTACCACATCAATCAGGCGCTGAAGCCCTTCGACGACGTGCGCGTCCGCAAGGCGTTCCAGATGGCCATCAACCGCCAGGAAATTCTCGACAAGAATTTCTATGGCAAGGGCAAGTTGGAAAACGGCGTCATGCCGCGTGGACTGACCTGCTATGCCGAGGCGAAGCCGATCGAGTACAACCCGCAGAAGGCCAAGGCGCTACTGGCAGAGGCTGGCTACCCCAACGGCGTAGACATCAAGCTGACCCAGGCCAGCAATTGGTCCTCGCGTTGGTCCGATATGAACCAGATTATCCAGGCCCAGATCAAGGAATCTGGCTTCAACGCCGAGATCAACACGATGGACGAATCCGCATATTTTGCGGCCCGCAAGGCGGGGACCGTCGACAACTACACGCAAAACTGGTCGGCGGACTTTAATGATCCGGACAATTTCTTCTACACGTTCTTCAGCAAGAGCGGCACGTCGGTTCGCGGTTACAACAACAACGACGAGCAGGTCTTTGCGGCGCTCGACAAGGCGCGCTCGATGACCAACCCTGAGGAACGCTGCGCGCTGTACCAGAAGATGACGGATCGGATCGTGCAGGACGACGCAGCCTGGGTGCCGCTATTCAGCCTCGACCACAACTATGTCGTTCAGCCCCGGGTGAAGAACTTCGTGGTGCCGTGGAACGGCTGGAGCGACATGAGCTATTACAAGATGGAAGTCGAATAGGACGTACCGGCGTGGCGGGCCTCGAAAGGGGCCCGCCATCCTCTTGTTTCCCTGCGGTTTCGCAGGATCCATTTGCCGGCGATCCTTGTTCCGGCGAGATTCGATGAAAGACCACTTTCGATGCTGACCTTCGTGATAAAGCGCATCGCGATGTCGATCCCAGTTCTGATCGGCATCACGGCGCTGCTCTTCATCATGCTCAACGTGATACCCGGTGATCCCATAGCGCTTCTGATGAAGGAGCATGCCAGCGCCGACGTCATCAACCGCGTGCGCGCCCAGATGCACCTCGACGATCCGCTGATCACGCGATACTTCAGGTTCCTCTTCGCCGCCCTTCAAGGCGATCTCGGCGTGTCGATCAAGCTCAATCGCGACGTGACGACGCTCATCCTCAATGCATTCCCTAGCACGCTCATCTTGACGATCTGCGCGGCACTCGTGTCCTGGGTGATCGGCATTCCGGTGGGCGTGCTGTCGGCGGTCAGGCGGGATTCGCTGCTCGACCACCTGTTCATGGGCTTCTCGCTTCTTGGGGTTTCGATGCCGATCTTCTGGTCGGCCCTGCTGATGCAATATGTCTTCGCTCTGAAGCTGAAATGGCTGCCTGTGTCCGGTTTTTACGGATACCAGTATGTGATCATGCCAGCGATCGTGCTCGGATGGAGTTCGGCTGGCGTCATCGCCCGCCTCACCCGCTCCAGCCTGCTTGAGGTAATGCGCCACGATTATATCCGCACGGCTCGCGCCAAGGGCCTTCGCGAATTGATGGTGATCCGCCGGCATGCGCTGAAGAACGCGCTTATCCCCGTCGTGACCATCATGGCGATCCAAGTCGCGGGGCTGCTGTCGGGCGCAGTCATCACCGAAGCGATCTTCGGCATCCCCGGCGTAGGCCGCATTTCGGTCAGCGCCATCCAGGCGCGCGACATGCCGCTTCTGCAGGGCTCGGTGCTATTCGCCACCGTCCTCGTCATCTTCGGCAATCTCGTTGCCGATATCCTCTATTCGGTTCTCGACCCCCGCATTCGCTCCGAAATGAAGGGAGGTTCGAAATGACTGAGATCGCCGAAACCATCCCGGACGTTGCGGATGATGCGGGCAACGACAGTTTCCTGCGCGACGGCATCAGGATCTTTTGCAGGAACCGAATGGCGATGGCCGGTCTGATCATGGTCGGGTGTCTTGTCTTCGTGGCGCTGTTCGTTTCCTTCATCAGTCCGCATGATCCCTACCGCGTGGCGCTGAACGAGCAGTTCCGCCCGCCGTCCACCACCTATTGGCTCGGTACGGACAACTTCGGCCGGGATCTCCTGACCCGCATTCTTTATGGCGCCCGGATATCTCTGGTCGTCGGTATCGTGCCGAGCTTCATCTCCCTGATGATTGGAGCAGTCCTTGGTGTTGTCAGCGGCTACTACGGCGGTCGGGTCGACTTCATAATCATGCGGCTGGCCGATATGATGATCGCCTTCCCGTCGCTCCTGCTGGCGATGGTGGTGATGTACACGCTTGGGGCGAACCTCTTTAACATCTTCATCGCGCTCAGCCTCGTTGGCTGGGCCGGAGTGGCCCGCGTGGTGCGCGCTCAGACACTCGCCGTCAAGGAGAAGGAGTTCATCGAGGCGGCGCGCGCGAACGGTACGAAGAAGGTGGCGATCATGGTCGGCCACATCTTCCCCAACGTCGTTCCGACACTGATTGTTCTCTTTTCGCTCAGCATTCCCGACGCGATCATGTGGGAATCGAGCCTCAGCTTCCTCGGCGTCGGCGTCCAGCCTCCCGAAGCCAGCTGGGGTCTCCTGGTGGCCAAGGGCAAGGAATATCTCTTCTCCGCACCCCTGGTTGCGATCATGCCCGGCGTTGCGATCCTGATCACGGTGCTGGCGTTCAATTTTGTCGGCGACGGACTGCGTGACGCGCTCGATCCCTACATGAAGGACTGAGGGGCGCGACGATGACAAACCGAGACAAATTGCTCAGCGTGCGCAACCTGCGCACGGAATTCAAGACGCTAAACGGCCCCGTCCGGGTAGTTGACGGTGTGTCGTTCGACGTCGGGCGCGGGCGGATCGTCGGTCTGGTCGGGGAATCCGGCTCCGGCAAGAGCATCACGGCGCTGTCGCTGATGGGATTGGTGCCTTCGCCGCCGGGAACGGTGAGTGCCGATAGCATCATCCTTGACGGGACCGATCTGGCGCGGCTGAACAGCGACGAGATGCGGCGCAAGCGCGGTCGCGAGGTTTCGATGGTTTTTCAGGAGCCAATGACCTCGCTCAATCCGGTGAAGACCATGGTTCAGCAGGTTGGCGAGCCCCTTGCCATCCACACCAACCTCAACAAGCGCGCCATCCGTGAAAAGGTGCTGCAGATGTTCGAGACGGTGGGCATTCCAGAGCCAAAGGCACGCCTCGACGTTTATCCGCATCAACTTTCGGGGGGGTTGCGCCAGAGGGCGATGATCGCCATGGGGCTGATCTGCGAACCGAAGCTCCTGATCGCCGACGAACCGACGACGGCGCTCGACGTAACCACGCAGGCGCAGATCCTCAGGCTGATGATGGCACTGCGCGAGCGAGCCGGCACGGCGATCATCATGATCACCCACGATCTCGGCATCATCGCCGAGATGTGCGACGAGGTGAACGTGATGTATGCCGGCCAGATCGTCGAACAGGCCAATGTCTTCGACCTCTTCGACCGGCCGTCGCATCCCTATACGCGCGGCCTGCTCGCTTCGATCCCGAAAGCGACGGAAAAACGCACGGCGGAACGCCTGAACAGCATTCCAGGTGTGGTGCCGAATCTTGCGAAACTTCCAGCGGGCTGTCGTTTCCACCCCCGCTGCGGCGATGCGATGCCAATCTGCAAGCTGAAGCAGCCTGAACTGACGGATCTCGGCAATGGCCACAAGGCGCGCTGCTGGTTGCATGACAAAGAGGGAGCAAAGGCGTGAGCGACGTTCTGATTTCCACCGCAGGGCTGAGCAAGTACTACCCTGTCGGCACGGGCTTCTTCCGCTCTCAGCATAAGGTGATCCGCGCCGTGGACGGCATCGATCTCGAGATCCGCGAAAGGGAAACCTTCGCGCTTGTGGGGGAGTCGGGCTGCGGCAAGACGACGCTCGGCCGCGTGATGCTTCGGCTGATCGAGCGCACGGAAGGGACCGTGCACTATCGCGGTCAGGATTTGCACGCGCTCGACGAGGCCGCAATGCGGGCCATGCGCAAGAAGCTGCAGATCGTCTTTCAGGACCCATTCGCCTCCCTCAATCCCCGCAAGCGCGTCAAGGATATTTTGGCCGAGCCTTTGCGCGCACACGCATATGGTACCGGAGCCGAAATCGAAGAACGCTGCGGCGAGCTGCTCGATATGGTCGGGCTGCGCCGACAGCTCCTGCGCCGCTATCCCCACCAGTTCAGCGGCGGGCAGCGGCAGCGCATAGGCATTGCAAGGGCGCTTGCCAACAATCCCGAATTTGTTGTCTGCGACGAGGCCGTTTCGGCACTCGATGTCTCGATCCAGGCGCAGGTCTTGAACCTCTTGCGCGATCTCCAGGAGCAACTGAAGCTAACCTATCTCTTCATCACCCACGATCTGAGCGTGGTACGCCAGTTTGCCGATCGGGTCGGGGTGATGTTCCTCGGGCGGATGGTGGAAGTCGGGACGACAGAGGAAATTTTCGCAAAGCCGCGCCATCCCTATACGATGTTCCTGATGTCGGCGGTTCCGCGTCCCGATCCGCATCAGCGAAACCGCGAACGGCCGCTGCTCACCGGCGACATTCCGAGCCCGATGAACCTGCCGTCCGGATGCCGCTTCCATACGCGCTGTCCCTTTGCGCAGGCGATCTGCCGGAACGAGGAGCCTGCGCTGTCGGACCGCGGCGGCCACACGGTCGCATGCCATTTTCCACTGGACCAGTGATTTCACGTCAAGAAAGGTGTTCGACTTTGGATCTGATCGTATCGCGCAACGGCGACGGCTGGCAGGCGGCCTATGGAGATAAGCGCTGGCGCTGTGCCATTGGCCGCAGCGGCATGCGTCCCGCCAACGAAAAGGTCGAAGGTGACGGTGCGAGCCCGATCGGGCGCTGGCCGATCCGCCAGCTCTTCTACCGCGCCGACCGGATCGAAAAGCCGGTATCGCCTTTTCCCTGCCGCGCCATCGACCGCCTCGACGGCTGGTGCGACGACCCCGTGCACCCGGACTACAACCGCCAGGTCAAGCTACCCTTCGCCGCGAGCCACGAGGAGATGTGGATGGAGGACGACGTCTACGACATCGTCGTCGTCCTGGGGCATAACGACGACCCGCCGGTGGCGGGTGCAGGCAGTGCGGTTTTCCTGCACATCGCCCGGCCAAACTACTCTCCGACGGCGGGCTGCGCGGCGCTCTCGCGTGAGGATCTGCTTTCCTTCCTTGCCGCCGCTGAGCCCTCCACGCATCTGCGTTTTTCCGAGGCGAGCTGACATCTTGCCGATGGCGGTTTAGCCTTCATCGACCCATCCTGAAAAGAAGCGCCCGTTTCGGGCGCTCTACCCCTCCCCTTCGATAGATCGCGACAATTGAAGGCACGCGTCATGACCAGCATCGACACCACCGCGCTAGAGCGGATGCTCAACCTCCTGCCGGGCCGCTACAAGGGACCCGGCGGCGTTGCAGGGGTGGTGAAGGATGGAAAGGTGATCGCCCGGCGCGCCTGGGGGTTCGCCGACATGTACCGGAAGGTACAGATGACGGCCGAGACGCGCATGCCGATCTGCTCGCTCTCCAAACAGTTCACCTGCGCGCTGCTGCTCGATCAGTTTGGCGATCCCGCAGTGCTGGACCACAGGGTCAGCGCATATCTTCCGCGCTATCGCGACAGGCTGCCAAGCGTTGCGGAACTCTGCCACAACCAGTCGGGCTTGCGCGACTACTGGGCGCTCACGGTTCTGCAGGGTGCCAAGCCGGAGGCGGAGTTTACGCGCGAGCACGCACTCCCGCTGCTTGCGCGCTCGAAGACCGGCCACTTCCCGGCAGGCGAGCTCTACTCCTACAACAACGGCAATTTCCGCATCCTCGGCGAGATGATCGAGGACGGCACGGGCCGCTCCTTCGGCGAGCTTTTGCGGGAGAGGATTTTCGCACCCGCCGGCATGAAGACGGCAAAGCTCGCGCCAGACACCCGCTACCCCCCCGACGAGGTGGTCGGCTATGAGGGGAGCGACGACGTCGGCTTTCTTCCGGCGGAAAACGGCGTCTACTGGTTTGGCGACGCCGGCATTGTTGCCTCGCTCGACGACCTGCTGGCCTGGGAATGCCATATCGACGAGACGCGTGAGGAACCTGACAGCCTCTACAACCGCATATCGGGTCCGGTGACCTACAGAAACGGTACGCCGGCAAGCTACGGCTATGGCCTGCGCCGCGATACCTGGCGCGGCGCCAGGATCACTGGCCACGGCGGCGGCCTGCGCGGTTTCAGCTCGTTTCGGCTTCACGCAGCAGAGGAGCGGATTTCGGTGGTGGTGATGTTCAACCACGATGCAAGCTCGTTTACAGCTGCCACCGCAATTCTCGACGCTGCGCTCGGGCGCGAAGCTTCCAACGAAACCGTTCGCCCCGAAGGCTGGGACGGGTTGTGGCTCGACGATGACCAGGGTCTCATCCTTAGGACCGTTCAAGACACCGCTGGCATCAAGCTCCACTATGCCCCCTCCGCGGCGCGGCTTACCGTCTCCCCGGACGGTGTCGCCCGCGGCCACGCGCTCGCCCTGAAGAAACAAGGTGAGATGCTCGTCATGCGTCGTGAGAGTGAAAACCTTGAGGTGACGGCCCGTCCTCTGACCCCTGTCGAATGGGCTGACGGCGTAGGCATCGCTGGACGCTACTGGTCGGAAGAACTCGAAGCTCACCTCCATATCGAAGCGCGCGGCGGCGCCGCTTATGCCAGCTTCGAAGGCATGTTCGGAACCGGCCCGGTGGAGCGCATGTATGCTCTCGCCCTGGATGTCTGGGTCATCACCACCAGACGGTCGATGGACGCCGCTCCACCCGGCGACTGGACGGTCCAGGTCCACCGTGACGCCGATGGTAGCGTATCGGGTCTCACCGTCGGCTGTTGGCTTGCCAGAAAGATTGCGTATCTGCCCTGTGGATGAGGTCCGATCGACATGCGGCTTTCGCTTCGAGGGTCTTTGAGCCGCCTTGACACCCGACACATCTGAAGTCAGGAACGGGTGTCGAAAAGTTTCAGGCCGGTGTGGTTATTCCGGCCCCCGTTCTCGGGAAAGTCGCTGATGCGAACCCACGGCACCGACCTTCAATCAAGGTGGTGCTGCCGTGAGCGCTCCACCTTATCAAGTGGAGATTTCCATGCACGACACGAAAACAATTATTGTCGCTCAATTATTTATATCAGGAATGATGGCATTCCTCATGACCGGATTCTTCGGCTTTATCCACGCGACCTCAATTCTGGCGTGGCTTGCTGAATGGGCCAACGCTTTCGTTATCGCATGGCCGGTCGCTTTTGTCCTGTCGCTAGGGGTGGGACGCCTTGGGTTCAAGCTCGCCGTGACGTGTCGACGACATATCTGAGCTGGAAGTGTTGGGAGCTGTTGGTCGTACGAGAGGGCTGTGCGGTATTGACCCGCACGGCTCCGACTTCCGTCGCTGAAGCGCTTCAACCGCGACGACTTCTACGTCTGTATCTGGAAGGTTCGCACACGTACGCGATACCGCTTCGGGTCCAACGACATGCGTTGCCGGTGGAGATACGGTCGAAGACGGTGTTGACAGCAAGAGGAAGCGATTGGCCTATTACTGGAGGAGCTCGCCCGAAAAGCTGCCCTGCCACTCCAAGGTATCTTGGCCAAGCCGCGACCCGACCAGCGGTCACCGCTGGCGAATTTTAATCAGAAGCTGTGGAAATCAGTCGTTTAACCCTCTTTTACTGCGGTGCGCCGATGACAGCGCGAGAAGCGGATGGCAGGGATTCTCAATTGACGAAAGGGGAAACAATGACAACCACCAACGAAATCGCTGACAAGATCGCCGCCGAACATGGCCTGACCAAAGTTCAGGGCAAGGCAATCGTTGAAGCCGTGATCGCCTCCATCACCAGCGCAGCGGTCGCCGGCAACGAAACGTCCCTGCCGGGCTTTGGCAAGTTCAAGGTGAAGACAACACCGGAGCGCGAGGCCCGCAATCCATCCACCGGTGCAACCATCAAGGTGGCCGCTGCCCGGAAGCTAAGCTTCCAGCCGGCAAAGGCGCTGAAGGATGCCCTGAACAAGTAAATGGGAAGGACCCCACTCGGGATGGGCAGGGTCCTGCTTTCCATTCGGCATTATCAGGTGTGAAAGGGCGGCTCACGCCGCCCCTCGTCTGCGATGCGTGGCTGCAGGTGGTGCAGGTAATCGACGGCACGCTGCGCCTGTGAGGCCGCCTGGAAGATCGCGCGCTTGTCACCGCTGAGCAGTGTCAGCCAGCTATCGATATAGCTTGCATGATCGGGACGCGGCTCGAGTTCCGGAACGATCCCGAGATCGGCGCACAGGAATGCGCTGCCGAGTTCGGCAATCAGTTCTTCCCGGGCGCGCTCACTGCGATCCGTCCCATAGCGGCTGAGATCGCGATCGAGCCGTCCCTTTGCCGATGTCCAATGCGTCAATTCGTGGCAGATGATGGCAAA
>NZ_JDWI01000047.1:0-26935 GCF_012932765.1 Rhizobium sp. 57MFTsu3.2 | reverse complement strand
AGCGACCGGCGGCTTCGATGCCGGAATTCGATGTCACGGGTGTCACAACCGATGTCGCACCGAGAAAGTTCGCGGCGATCAGGCCGAGCAAATCGCCACGCAGCGGCGTCCCGGTTTCGTCCGCCACCAACGGGCGATCGCCATCACCATCCGCAGAGACCATGGCGTCGAGGNCATGCTGTCTTGCGACCTNCTTGAGNTTGGCGATCGTCTCCTCCGAAACCGCCTCGGTGTCGACCGGAACGAATGTTTCCGAGCGGCCAAACGGCACGACCGTTGCGCCGTAATGTTCCAAAAGTTCCACGAGCAGGTCACGGGCGACCGTGCTGTGCTGGTAGACGCCGACTTTCAAGCTTGAGAGCGCTTCCGTGGGAAGAATATTGGCATTCCGTTCGCGGAAGAGCGCCAGGCATTCGACGGATTGGCTTTGCATCCCGGCACTGCGGGGGACAAACGTAAAGCCGGCACGATCGAGTTCTGTCGCGACAGTCGTGATCGCTGCTTCGTCCGTTTTGTCGATTTCTCCGTCCGACCGATAGAACTTGATGCCATTGCGATCGGCGGGGATGTGCGAGCCTGTCACCATGAGACCCGCNGCTTTTTTCTGAAGTCCGTAAAGCGCCAGCGCCGGTGTTGGCACCGTGCCGCAGTCGCGGACCTTGAATCCAAGGCGATCAAGTGCATCGGCACAGTTTGCAACGATCTCCGGGCTGGAATCCCTGAAGTCCTGACCGATCAGGATGGTGTCACCGGGGCGGGCCATTCCACGGTCGAGCAGATAGCGGCCAAAGGCTGTGGCATAAAGCGCCGAAGCCCGGCCCTTAAGGTCGACAGACAGGCCGCGAAGCCCACTCGTTCCGAATTTCATCACACATCAATCCTTCAATGCGCGTGTCTTAAGGCCGGCTTCTCCTCCTTCCGGAAACGACACAACAATCTATGATGCACAACTTTTAGTTTGTGTTTCGCCGCGTCTTTTCGCGCCAAACAAGGAAAAGAACGCCCCCTATGTAGCCAAACTGCATAAGAAATATGCAAATAACGCTATAGTATAGCGTCAATGTTACCGATCTATAATGCAGGTATGTGATCAGCGAGAACGCAAGTGTAGCGACCAGCATCCGCAAATAGATGCCAGGTGCGCGCATTAATTGGACGAAACGCGTCATGGTTATTTCCAGTAATTGCATCGAAGGTTTCACGGTTAGCAGAACTTTGCAACAGAAATGAATCGCTGTCACCACTGCAAAATCGACGTTTCCGACGCTTTATGTTGTCCGGCTATGGCGCGCTGCAGCATTTTTACCTTTTCACAGCGGGCCGGCGCGTTGTGCTCGGAGGATATGAAATTACCCGGAAAATCAGTTATATAATCCGCAGTCTGTCGCGTTATCAGGCCAGAGACAATAGGTGGAAGTGTTGCAGCTTCGCCATCATTCAAAAGTTTAGTCTCTGTTTCCTATTTTTTTGTCGCAGTGCAATATGTGGCTTTGCAAATACTGGCTTCCGGTCTATTGTGCGTCGCAGCGTAGTATTCATTATTACTGCAATGCCAGCGACAGGAGTAAGACCATGTCGATCGAGGAGCGGTTTGCGAATGGATATACCTCTGGCTTCGACTACCTTAGGGTGGTGCTTGCGGTCGCGGTTTTATGCATTCACAGCTTTGCGGTCTCCTATGGCAAAGCCGGTGAAGTCTTCCTGTTTCAGCCACCGCTGCGCGGTCTGATAACATTCGTTCTGCCGGCATTCTTTGCCCTTAGCGGTTTCCTTGTCAGTGCCAGCCTCTTGCGGACGCGCAATGTTGCCCGTTTCCTCGGTCTGCGGGCACTTCGCCTCATGCCGGCACTTGCGGTGGAAGTAACATTGTGCGCCCTTCTTCTGGGGCCGGTCTTTACGACGTTGCCGCTTGCCAGTTACGTTTCAGACCCGCAGTTTTCGACCTATTTCCTGAATATCGTTGGCCATATCCAATATCTTCTGCCCGGCCTCTTTCGTGACAATCCTTACTATCAGGCGGTCAATGTATCGCTCTGGACCATTCCCTACGAGCTGGAGTGCTACGTTGCGTTGACCGTGCTTGCGGTGATCGGCTTTGTTTTTCGACCGGTCTTGCTGATCGGCGTTGTTGTAATAGCCCAGCTTGCCGTGATTGGACGGGACCTCATGCGCGGAGCGACCGACCTGCCCATGGACGGGGCCCTTCCTGGTCGCATTCTTCTCTTGAGCTTTTTGGCTGGTGTTGTTTTGTTTGTCTGCCGCGAGCACATCAAGGTGACGGCACCTCGTGCGATTGCTGCCGCAGTGGTGTCGTTCGTCATGCTGAACCTCCCCTACGCACCGTACTTCGCCGCCTTTCCTATCGCATATGTTACGGTTGCGATCGGCCTCACCAGACCGCCAAAGCATCCGTTCATTGCCAGTGGTGATTACTCCTACGGTCTCTACCTCTACGCGTTTCCGGTACAGCAGACGGTGGCACATCTCTTTCCACAACACCGCGAATGGTATCTCAACATCGCGCTGGCTCTACCGGCTACGATATTACTTGCCGTTTTTTCGTGGCACGCCGTCGAGAAGCATGCTCTCAAACTCAAGGGCCTGATCGCAGGAAAGACCGGCAATGCGCGGCAAGCCAAGCCAGCAATGGTCGCCGGTGCGCGGGTGAGTGTGGCTGGCGATGGGCGTTGAACCGGTCGGCATATTTACGATCGCGCTCGGCCTGTACTGCCTGGCGCTCGGTCAGGATGCAACAATCAAAGCCTTCGTGGCATTGACACTGCTTGGCGCAGCTGCAGCCTTTGTGCTTGGTTCCTCCAGCGTCCAGCCGGCTCATCTTTTCCTGCTGTTCGTCGCTCTTTCCATGTTTCGCGGCAGACGGCAAACAGCGCCACTCTTTGATGGCCTGCACTTTGGTCGTCCTGGCTTCTGGTTGGCTTGTCTTGTCCTTTATGGCGGCCTCTCAGCTTACTTTCTGCCGCGGCTGTTTGCCGACGCAACGACAATCATTCCCCTCGGCATCGCCGATCAGCCGCTGACGAGCGGTGTGGTGTCGCTTGGACCGGTTTCGAGCAATCTGACGCAGACGGTCTATCTGGTAGCAGACCTCGTCTGCTTCCTGCTGGTCACGGCTGTCGGCTCAACAGCTCAAGGTTTCCGGGCCATAGTCGTTGGGCTAATAGTTTATGCCGCACTGAACGTGGTCTTTGCCTTCCTTGATGTCGTCACCGGCGCAATCGGTGCCCAGGACATGCTGCAGTTCATTCGCAACGCGCAGTACACCTTCCATGACAATGACAAGGTCAACGGCATGAAACGTATTGTCGGTTCCTGGCCAGAGGCTTCTGCCTTTGCCGGTACCACACTTGGCGCGTTCGGATTTACCGCGACACTGTGGCTTTGCCAGCGGCATTCAAGATGGACCGGCCCACTAGCCGTCATCTCTCTGGCACTGATTGTCCTGTCGACGTCCTCTGCGGGGCTTGTTGCCGCGCCAGTCTGTCTGGCGATCTTCTACATTACGGCAGTGCTGCGCAGCGGCGTTGGTTCAGGTACAGGCAACAGCAGCTTTGTGACCGTGTTTGCGCCATTGGTTGTCTTGCTCACCGGACTGATCGTCCTTTTGCAGGAAGACATTTTCAACACAGTCCATAATTACGTAGACCTGCTCGTTCTCAGTAAATCGACCTCGAACTCGGCCATAGCCCGTGGTTCCTGGAACAGTTACGGACTGCAGAACTTTCTCGATACCTATGGCTTGGGTGTTGGCCTTGGAACGGCAAGAACTTCGAGCTTCCCGGTGGCGGTGCTGTCAAACGTCGGCGTTCCCGGGGCAGTCTTCTTTCTCCTTTTTGTTCTAACGGCACTCGGTCCCGGTCGCGCGCCTTCCAGAAGCTTCGTCGCCGATGTCCACCTTGCGGCACGCAATGGATGCCTATGCTTGCTTGCCGGCTCGCTCGTCGTTGGTCCGACAGTCGACCTCGGCCTGCTGTTCTTCATCTTGGCGGGTCTGGCCGCCAGCCGTCCGGATGTTATCGCGGAGGCTACAGCACCGTTTATCCCGCTACGCCGCCAGAGCGAGCTGCCAGTACTGGGAGGCTCGAGCTAGATGGCTTCCGCGTTAATAGGCCGAGAATGCTGGCATTGCGCCGCCAATTTAGAAACGACACGCAAGGGGTGATGGGCATGCCAATGATTGATCTTCAACCCGGCGACACTGTCGTCCCGTTGCTTCGTTGCGATGTCTGCATTGTTGGCTCGGGACCGGCGGGCGCAACACTAGCGCGTGAACTGTCGAATTCAGGGCTGACTGTTGTGCTTCTGGAGAGTGGTGGCGAGCGCCGTGAGGCCGAAAATGACATGTTGAACGATATTGAAAATATCGGGCGCCCGCGGGTTCGCGACCAATGGTCCGTGCGCAACCGCATCCTTGGCGGCAGTTCGCATACCTGGGGCGGTCGGTGCGGCCCTTTCGACGCCATCGACTTCGAAGAACGCGACTGGGTTGGACATTCGGGATGGCCAATCGCCATGCACGATCTCGACCCATACATGGATCGCAGCGCCAATCATCTCGGACTTGCACTCGGTAACGGCTACAGCGACCAGCGCTTCTGGTCGATTGCAGGACGCAATGCGCCGAAGAAAGAGGTTTCCGCCAACCTGCTGCTGCCCTTCTTCTGGCAGTTCAGCAGGGATGACGCGGAGTCTTACCCATTCGAGTATATGCGGTTTGGGCGGCACATAGCCAAGCACCTCGGACCCAATGTCACACTGGTAACAGGAGCGACTGCGCTGCGGGTGCTGGCAAACGAGGCGCGCACCAAAACGCGTGGGCTTGAGTTTGCCACAGGCGACGGACGAAAGCATAGCCTTGTTGCACGTTCTGTAGCGCTCTGCGCTGGAGGCATCGAGAATGCTCGCATTCTCCTCAATTCCCACGAACAGGATCGCAAAGCGCTTGGCAATGATCGTGACCGCGTCGGCCGCTACCTGATGGACCATTTACGTGGTCCAACTGCGTCTTTCTCCTTAAGCGGTTCGAAAGCGTTGCGTCGCAGATTTGGTCGCTACAATGTTCGTGGTCGCTTCTTCCGTGCTGGGCTCAGACTGAGCCCGGCAGTCCAGCGAGACGAGCGTTTGCTAAACTGTGCAGGCTGGCTTGGAGAGGTGCTTGCGCCTGATGATCCCTGGGACGCATTGCGGCGCCTGGCGGCACGAAAGCCGAGGCTGCCCGAGGACGTTGTCAGCGTGGCGCGCAATGTCCCTTTGATGGTTCAAGGAGCTGTCGATTATTTCGGAGCGCGGAATGGCCTGCCGCGCAAGCTGCAGGAGCTTACGCTCGACTGCATGTGCGAGCAGATGCCCGATGAAGACAGCCGCATGAGCCTGTCGGAGCGTCGCGATCGTTTCGGGATGCGCTTGCCCAAGGTCGACTGGCGCAGCCATCCGGATGAGGCGCGCACCATGCACCGCATGGCCGAACTGGTCGCAGCCGAATTCTCCAGAATAGGGTTTCCAGAGCCTGTTCTGGCCGACTGGGTGCGCGACAAGGCGCCCATCCCTGCAAGCTTCGTCGATGTCGCTCATCCGACCGGTACAACGCGCATGTCAAGCGATCCCGCCAAGGGGGTTGTCAACGTCGATTGCCAGGTTCACGGCGTCGAAGGCCTCTATGTATCCGGGAGCTCGGTATTTCCGACCGCCGGACACTGCAATCCGACTCAGATGATCGTCGCCATGGCAATTCGTCTCGCCGACCATTTTAAGGACAGGTTGGCGCGTCCAATCCTTGCGGAGGTGACCGCGCATGCCGGGTGAAACCATTCTCGTAACCGGCGCGACGGGCCGGATTGGTCGCTTCGTTGTCGCCGACCTGCTTGAACGCGGCTATCGCGTGAGAGCGACCACGTCGCGAGAGCCGCCCCGCGACGACCAGGGGCTTGAATGGCGTCAGGTTGACCTTGCCAGCGATGAGGATCTCAACACTGTCGTCGAAGGCTGCGCCGGGGTGATCCATTTGGCCGCCGAGATCGGCAAGAAGGATCGCATGAGACCGCTGAATGAAAGAGCGACCGAGCGGCTGGCGCGCGCTGCCGAGAATGCGGGCGCAAAGGCCTTCTGTTACACGAGTACGATCGCCGTCTACGGGAGCGGTCTCGCCGTTGAGATTTCGGAGAGCTCACCGGTTCTATCGGTTGATCGCGATATCGCCTCGGAATACTGGGCGCTGGATTACGTGCGCGAATATGGCCGCACCAAGCTTGCCGGCGAGATGGCGCTCATGCGGGTCGCCAGCCGCATGCGATGCACAATTCTGAGACCAGCCGTCGTTGTCGACGTCGGCCAGATCATCGGCGTTCGCGACTGGAGCCTGTTCAAGCGCATGCTCGCATCGCACCGTCACGCTCATCACATTTATGTCGGCGATGTTTCCGACGCTCTCATCTGGGCGATCGAGGAGGGGCTGGCGGGCAGGGGCGAGGCTGGGCGGGTCGAGATATACAATATCGCGGAAGACGATCGCGATTTGCCGAGGCATATTGATTTCATGCGCAAGGCTTTCGCGGTAAGCGGCGACCGTCGCTACCATGTCGTTAGTGCTCCATGGGTCATCGATTGGCTCCATGACTTCTTACGCTTCCGCACCCTGCCGATCAGAAACCCGCTGTGGCGAATGCGCTTTTCCGGTGAGCGCCTCAAGCAGGCCGGATACAGGCTGAAATTCGGGATGGCAAAGGCTGAACAGCTCGCGCTCGCCAGATTGGCGAAAGAGGCCAAGACAGGGGCACAATCCGACTTTGCCCGACGGCGCAGCCCTGTTTGAGGGTATGCCACCAGCCGTGCGAGAACAATGTCCAGTGCAAAAAGCAATTGCACGACCTGGCCACGATGTTTTTTGGAAACCCGCTATCAAATCTGCCGGTCAGTCGGCATGATATTTTGATTGTGCCTGTTGCGGCGTCCGCTTTTCAGTGTCGCTGGCCCGTCGCGTATAGAATGAATGCAGGAGCAAGTGGGCAAAGACATAGCCTGCTTCCAGCACGACCGCGAACACAAAGCCCCAGGCGATCGCATGCATGAGAGGGCTGCCATTGGTATAGCTAACGCCAGCATAGGCGATCATCACGACCAGAACGATCAGCGCGAATATGAGGACAGGCACCCGCAATGCGCAGATTGCGCCGATCAGAAACGAGACTAATAGCGCCCAGCCCATCGGTTGCTCCGACCTCCCAATCGAATTCCCCCCTAACCGGGTATAATCGTGTATCTCCTATGCTGAGGCAAGCCCAAATTGCGTTCCTAGGGCGATACAACGACCAAAAGCTCAGTTGCTGCTGACGTCCGTTGAGACAGCCATTGGCTCTTCCCGCTGCTCGACCCTTATCATGTCGCCCGGCATGACCGGATCATTGTCGCTGACGACAAGTGTCTGCATGCTGCCATCGATTACCCGGTTAACCGTCATCAGGAAGCTGTAGGGATCCTTTCCCTCAGCGAGGGAGGCCATTGCAGACGGTGCGCGGACCTCGAGGTTCTTCAGCTGGTCGCGTGCCGTCTTGGTTTTTTCAGTATTTGACGCAAATCTGTCGCGAAGTTCGGCTGCCTCTGTCAGCGCGCTGACACGATAGCGATTGTGCACGTCGGCAATATCCTGATCAACCTTGGCAAGATCCTGCTCGGTCTTGAGCATCGCCAACGAAACGTCCAGATTGCGACTTTCGAGTTCAGCGACATTCTGGTTGGCTCCCAGCTGGCGGGCAGAGACCGTCAATCCTTGTGAGACAAGCTTGTTAACGGAGTTTAGATCCTTGCTCGCCAGATCGATCTGCTTTGCAAGTGAGACAGCTTTCTCCTTCAAGGCGTCGATCTGGTTGTTGGCGAGCACCTTGGCGCGATCGAGCGCATCGATCTCTGTCATCAGCGAGCGCTGGCGGGTTTCAAAGAGCGATTGTTCCTCTTCCATCATCTTCGAGAAGCGTGGTTCCTTGGCCCTCGACAATAGCTCTTGAGGAAAGACCACCGACGCGCCCCCGTTTAAAACGGCCTCAACGCGAGCCTGTCGTGCAATGAGACCAAGTCTTTCGGCCTCCAGCTCGCGCACCTGGCCCCGGCTCGACAGGGCATCGCGTTGCAAACTGATCATGCTGGCATCGGTCGAACCGATTCCGCCTGCCATACTGAGCGCCTGTATGACGGTAAGACCAGGGCTGTAGTTATACTTGCCTGGACTCGCGACCAGCCCGGTCACGAAAAGCGGGCGGTATGACGAGATTTCGACCGAGGCACTTGGCCGCTTCTGCAAGCCGACTTCATTTTGGAGGCGCAGTCCGATCGTTTCCGATATCTGCTCGAGTGTCTTGCCTGCCACAGGAACGTTACCAATGATCGGCAGCGACAGGTTGCCGGCTGAAGAGACGACGAAATCTCCAGTCAAAGGGGCCCATTCGAATGCGGTTCCCGTGCTTGGGCGCCATTCGTACACACGTACCTTCAAAGTGTCCTGAGGCCCTGGGACATATTCCTCGCCGGCTTGGGCGCCAGCTGCCACGGCAATCGCCAGAAATGCAGCTGAGGCAGCTACCTTGCGGTTTCGCCTTTCTTTGCCGCGTGCCCGAAGACCTCGTCCTTGGACCCATTCGCATAAGGAGAAAAGCAGCATCCTGTTACTCCAGTTGAAATTGTCTTGGCATTTCGTCGCCCCTGTCAGGCCGACACGGCCAATGTGGCGCCGGTCGCTCTCGCAACGTAGCTCCGGAAGCGATCCACGAAGACGTCCCGTCGAAAATCAGCTGCGCGAGACACGGCATCTGCAGGGTTGAAGTCCAGACGCTCCATGCGTTCGACTGCATCAATCAGCGCCTCGACTGTCTGCGTCTGAAAGAAGACCCCTGTCTTGTTATTGACGACAGTTTCAGTCGCGCCACCGCGCCCAAAGGCGACGACGGGTCGCCCGCTTGCCATAGCCTCGACAGGCACGATCCCGAAGTCTTCTTCGCCGGGGAATATCAGGCCCTTGCATCGGGCGTAGTGATGGCGGAGCGCATCAAACGGTTGCGCGCCGAGGATGGTGACGGTCGGACCTGCAATTTTCTTGAGATGGTCGAGCATTTCGCCGCCACCAATCACCACCAGCTTGGTTTTCATCCGGTTGAAGGCTTCGACCGCCAGATCGGGCCGCTTGTAGCTGACGAGTTCTCCGACCATCAGATAATAGTCCTCGACATCGGTGGCCGCGACTGGTCGGAATGCCGTAGTGTCTACCGGAGGATTGATGACAGTCGCCTCGCGGCGATAATAGCTCTTGATCCGTTGAGCAACAGTTGTCGAATTGGCGACAAAATCATCAACGCGATTGGCCGTCGCGACGTCCCAGGTCCTCAGATAATGCGCCATCGGGGGCATCATCATGCGCGTCATCAGACCGGAACTGTCGTAATATCTGTTGTACATGTTCCAGATGTAGCGCATCGGCGAGTGGCAATAGCAAAGATGCAATGCCGGTGACGTCGGTATGATGCCTTTGGCCGGTCCGGATTCGCTGCTTATGACGAGGTCGTAGGCGCCGAGATCAATCTGCTCCAGCGCCATGGGCATCAACGGTAGGTAGCGTTTGTACATTCGCTTGGCATAGGGCAGACCGCCAATGAAGGTCGTCTGTATCTTGTGTCGCTTGATCTTGTCCGAAATGGCCGCAAGATCACACACGTGTGTATAGATGTCGGCCGTCGGGAATATATCGCACAGTGCTTCGAGAACCTTCTCGCCACCGCGCATCCCAACGAGCCAGTAATGAATAATTGCTACTCGCACGCCAAATCCCTCGAGATACAACAATCGAAATTATCGTGGCGTGCATTGCGGGTGTAGTTCTTGCCATTGTCTTGATTAAAAATCAGACTATTGGCAATTATATTAGGCAGTTAAGACAGAAATATGATCAACAAGTGACACTCATATCCCGCGCTGCACAGTTATATAGTGCAGCGCAATAAAAATATTGTCAAATCGTTTAATACTTGTTAGCTTTCCTGTGCGTGCCATGACGGCATTGTCTGCAAGTGCCCGAAGTCTAGATGTTTACGAGGGGAATACGCAGATGAGGGAAATTGATCTCGGTCGAAATTTCGACAGGTTCAACAATGCAGCGCTGCACTCTCGCAGAGCGACCTCCCGAAAATCCGATTTGTTCGGACATAATAACAGATCCGCCATCCTGGACGGCGTCAAATACGCGATTGATGCAACAATTGCGAGCATTGGGCTTTTCGTCCTTGCGCCAATGATCCTGATGCTTGTCGCGGTCCTTCTGATCGTACAGGGGCGACCAATATTCATCGCCCATCGTCGGATCGGAAGGTACGGTGTGATGTTCCCGTGCCTGAAGTTCAGAACGATGGTCAAGAATGCCGACGAGGTTTTAAGGCGGCATCTGGCGGCCAACCCTTCGCTAAGGGCGGAATGGAACGCAACCCGCAAACTTCGGGATGATCCGCGCGTAACACCGCTCGGCGCGTTCTTGCGCAAAAGTAGTGTCGACGAAATTCCCCAGCTCTTCAATGTCATTCGCGGCCAGATGAGCCTCGTCGGACCGCGGCCGATCGTTGCAAGCGAGGCTGAACTCTATGGTTCGTACTATGCCGATTATATCAGGGTTCGTCCCGGTGTTACTGGCTTGTGGCAGGTCAGTGGGCGGAGCGACACGAGCTATAACGAACGCGTCCAACTCGACGTTCGCTATGTCGAAGAACAAAGTGTTCTTGGCGACATGTCGATCATGCTGAAGACGATCCCCGCAGTGTTGCGCTCGCGCGGCAGCTACTGAATCCTAGCGGCGCGTTATCGCGCCCTCCAATCAATTCCGGTGTCGTGGCGCGTGCTCAAATGCAGGTGCGGTTGTTTGCGCCCGGACGTCACGTGACACAAGGCAGAGACACAAATTGATCTGATGCACTTCAATCGGCCCGCACAACGATTTGGCGGTGGCCAGGAGAAATTTGGATGAGCGCGAGAGAATTCGCAATCAATGGCCGCTTTCTCACGCAGGGCGTAACCGGTGTCCAGCGATACGCGCGTAATGTCCTCGGCGCGATGGACAAATTCACGGGGGCGGACGGGGCAACCCTAATCGTGCCTACGAAGACGCCAGAGCCATCGCTGCAGCGAATGAAGCTTGAGAAGGGCGGTCAACTGAGCGGTCACGCGTGGGAGCAAATCGAGCTGCCGTATCTGAGTAACAATCGCCGGCTCCTCAATCTGTGCAACACAGCCCCGGCGCTAAAGGCCGATCAGATCGTTTGCATTCACGATGCGAATATCTTCGCCGCGCCGCAAAGTTACAGCCGCGCTTTTCGCGCGCTTTATCACAATCTTCAGCCATTGCTTGTGCGGCGATCTCTCCGGGTCGCGTCGGTCTCCCATGCGGCTGCACGACAGATAGCCCGACATCTGCCGATCCGTCTGTCTGATATCGCGATCCTTCCAAACGGGCACGAGCACGCGCTGAGCTGGAACCCGGAATTGGCGGAGCTGGCGCCGAAGGCGCTTTCTTCGATCACGGCGGATCGACCGTTTGTCCTGGCTTTAGGGTCGCGTGCGCGTCACAAGAACCTGTCGCTCTTGATCGATATCGCGCCCGAACTCGATGAAATGAACCTCGATGTCGTCATTGCTGGCGGGGGGGACGGTATATTTGCCGAGCAAACGCTGCAGCGCCGGCCCAATGTTCATTTTATCGGGCGCGTATCCGATCACGACCTTGCCTATCTGCTCGATCGGGCGCTTTGTCTTGTCTTTCCTTCGCTGACGGAAGGGTTTGGATTGCCAATTGTAGAGGCAATGGCAAGATCATGCCCCGTCATTTCATCGCACTGCGCCAGCATGCCGGAGGTGTGCGGCAATGCCGCCATGACAGCTTCCCCATTTGAACCGCGCGAGTGGATCAAGGCGGTTCGCACCCTTGTTGCTTCGGTCCACCTGCGTAGCGATCTGGCCGGTCGGGGACGCGAGCAGGTTCGCCAATTCTCGTGGGAGAAAACGGCAAGCGGCTATATCGAGCTTCTCGATAAGCCAAAGGCTGAGCTGAGAAGTCACAAATCTGTTGCTCCGACCGGGCCGCACGCCTGCGTCATTTTCGCAACCCGGGGCCGCCCGGAGATCGTGACCGCAAGCGTTCGACACTTCCTTTCGACCCAGAGCCTGAAGCCCGACGCCGTCATCGTCTCCTGTGTCGATGCTTCAGATGCCGGTGACCTGACGAGTCATCCCGACGTGACGATCGTCACAGGTCCGCCTGGGCTTGCCGCACAGCGCAACACCGCGCTGAAGCATGTGACATCCGGAACTGAAATAGTTGCTTTCTTTGATGATGATTTCATCGCTGACAAAGACTGGTTGGCGACCGCAATCCAGACGTTCCGCGACGAAAGTCAGATCGTCGGCTTTACCGGGCACGTCGTGGCTGACGGTATCAAGGGGCCGGGCATTTCGTATCAAGACGCAGTTGATCTGGTGAGGGCTGGCCAGGCGGATGCGACGTGGGCCGAGCCGATCAGCCCCTACGGCTGCAACATGGCTTTTCGGTTTTCTGCAATTGGCAGTGTCCGCTTCGACGAGCGTCTCGTCCTCTACGGATGGTTGGAGGACCGTGACTTCGCAGCAGCAATTGCAAAGCACGGAGGCCGGCTCGTCAAGTCGGCTCTCGCCTTTGGCGTCCATATGGGCGTCAAAAGCGGCAGGGTCAGCGGCGAACGGCTGGGATATTCGCAAGTCATCAACCCGCTCTACATGATGACCAAGGGCACGATGAGCCTCCCCAAGGTCGTTGACCACATCTTCCGCAACACTGCGAGCAATTTTAGTCGAGCCGTCTGGCCCGAACCTTTCATCGATCGGCGCGGTCGAGCCCGCGGCAACATCATGGCCGCCTTCGACGCCCTGCGTGGCAGGCTCGAACCGGAACGCGCGGCTGCGATAACAATGCCAAAGCCTGCCACCAGAACCTCTTGAACGCTAGGAGCACGAATGATGTTCAACAGACCCCGCCCTATTGATGTAACCTCGAGGCTTTGGCGGGTAAACGAGACGCAATCCGATGTTGCCGGCGATGGGCCGATCGCTCTCTTGCGCGCGTTGATTGATCTTGGCACACGCCATAAAGTCGCTCTTGCGGCCTGCAGCGCAGCCGGTCTCGTCGTTGCTGCGCTCTATGCCCATTCATTGCCGCCAACCTATCAGGCAACGGCAACGCTTCTGCTCGAACCGCGCCAGTCGGCAGTCTCTGGAGGCGAGTTTGGGGCCCAACAGACCCTTGATCTCAATCGTGCCGATAGCGAACTTCAGACCATAAAGTCGGAGCGGCTCTTGTCAGCCGTGTTTGAAAGCCTGGACCTCAAGGATGACCCTGAGCTTGGTCGCGGGCAGCCGGGCCTGTTCGTCAGGTTGCTGCGTGGTCTGCCATTGCTCGCGGGGCAACGCGGTGGCGAGAGCGCAACCGTCGGTCGCGCGCAACCGGGTGTGGCCAACACAACCATCGAGCTTGCTGACGAAGCGGAGCGGGCTGCCTTCCTGAATTTCATGTCACGTCTCAACGCACGCCGCGTTGGTCAATCCTTCGTCATCGAAATCGAGTATTCCTCGTCGAATCCGAAACTGCCGGCACGCGTCGCCAATGCAACGGTCTCTGGCTACATTTATCAGACGGTGGCCTTCAAGGAACAGATTGCGCGCGCGGGCACGGAGGCCTTGCAGGGTCGACTGGATTCGCTTGCGCGGCAGGTTGATGCCGCGCGCGAAGCAATGCACGCGGGTGCGCTGCCCGCAATAGCAACGCCCGATTCCGATGCGCGTATCATCGGCGCTGCCTTGCCCCCACTTGGACCGTCGGCTCCGCGGAAATCTCTTATCATTGCCCTTGGCGGCGTACTTGGACTACTGGTCGGGTTCGGTGTCGTTGTCGTGCGAATGGCGCTTGATCGCCGCGTTCGCAGCGCCAAGGAACTGGCACGCGAAATGGAGGTTCGCTGCCTCGGTTCAATTCCTGATGTTCCAGGCGCAGAAGGTGTTCCCTGGCGTATTACGAGCCCACAGCAACAGAAATTCGTCGCCGCCATTCGCGACCTGCGTACCTCCGTCGAGATTGCCTGTACGAGCCTGCGCAATGAAAAAAGCATTGTAATTGCCGTTGTCGGCTGGACGCCCGGTGCCGGTGTTTCGACCTTGTGTGCCAGTCTCGCGCAACTCGTCAGTCGCGGCGGTCGTCAGGTAACCTTGTTCAAGGCTGCTGACGGTGAGGATGAACGCGCAAGCGGTGACAATCTGCCGGCGGTCTCGCTAGCAGGTGCCGCATTTGCCGGACTGATGCCAGAGCAGCTGTCCTTCGAGGACGTCGGCGGGGTGGCGGTCCTGCCGATTCACTCGAGGGACACAAACGCCAATCTATTTACCGACTTTCGCAATCCGCGTGTAAGACGCATCTTCGAGGCCGCACGCACACGCGGTGATGTGCTGCTTGATCTCCCGGCGCTTCGCCATTCCATGGATGCGCTTGCGCTTGCAAGCTATGCGGATGCCGTCCTCGTTGTCGCGCGCGCTGGCCATACGACGATCGAAGAGGCTTCGGAGTCTGTTCAGCTGCTGCGTCGAGCTGGTGCGAACGTCGTTGGAACAGTCATTAACCGCACCCGTGCCTGATGGTCCCTTTGCCTTGCCCTGTCGCAGCGCGGATTTTCTGGCAAAGGTTGCGCCTTGCGATGATCTGCTGGAGCCCGAGTTCAGCGCTCAACATCTTTGCTGTGGGTGGCAACAAGCAAGTTTGGCCATCGTGCGGTCCCTGGACTTCTCCAAGCGTCTAACGATCAAAGAGCTCCAGACGATCTCGTCCGGCAATCAGCCTTACGCCGAGCAGCAACAAAGTGGCGGCATATGTTGCCGCCCCGGCGGTAATAGCAAATGCAAGCTCGACCACATGCGGGTAGTTTTGACCCTCCAGTTCCTCGCGCAAAAGCCAGACAACCGCGGCCATGGCAACGACAGCGGCTGCCACCTTCCAGAGGTTTTTTAGCTGCGAAAGAAATCCGAGACCAAGCAGGCGGCGGGCTTCGTTGAGGTAGAAGATGAACATCAGCGTCGACAGGGCAATTCTCGCGATGCTCACACCTGTGACCGAACCCAAGTAAAACCCGAGCGAAATCAGAACCACGCGAAAACAAAGATCGACTGTATTCAGCCGGAAAATCACATGCGGTCTATCAAGCGCCACGCTAACCGATGAGAGCGTCTGGAAATAGGGGATTGGCGCAACAGCAAGCGCAAGCAGGCTAAGCAGGGGAGCCGCGTGTTCCCATTTGGCGCCGAGCAGGAGGTCGGTGGCAAGGTCTGCCGTCAAGGATATGCCCACACAGGCAGGCGCGGAGATAAGCATGGCAAAACGGGTCGCCTTCAGGAATGCCTGGCGCACGCGCGCGCGATCCGCGTTGATCTGCGAGAACGCAGCCATGACTGGCTGCAAAGCCGGACCAATCAGGCTTTGTGTGGGGATGACGGCAACGTCGCTTGCCACGGCATAGCGTCCGAGTGTCGGACGATCAGCTAGCGCCCCGATCAAGAATCTATCGAATTGCCAGTTGAGCGCCGACACCAATTGGGCTGACGAGAACCAGCCGATGAAGCCGGCAAAGTCAGGCAGGCGCGCCAGGGAAAAGGCCGGACGATAGGGCGCAAGAATGTAGGATACGACTGTGGACGCAAAGGAAGCGATCACGAAGTTAGCAACAATCGCCCAATAAGCTCCACCGCTCAAAAGGACGAACATTGCGATAATGGCCGCCGTCAGTTTGCCTGACGACTCCAGTATAAACGTCTGGCGAAATCCCAGCTGACGCGCGAAATTGACCATCGCCGGGCTGGTCATCCCCCTCGAAATAGGTCCAAGCGAAAGGACGGCAACGAGGACGACCAGGTGGCTGTCGTGGTTGATCCATGAATAGGGCCATGCGGCCGCCAGAAGGATGATTCCGATAACGGCGCCTCGCATGAGACCAACTGTAAAGCCGGTATCAAGATGGCTCTTGTCGATGGTCGGGAGCCGCACGAGGGCCTGGGTCACGGGAACCTCGAGCATCGTGTCGACAACCACAACCAGGGATGTCGCTAGCGCGGCAAGCCCGAAATCGGCAGGCGTTAGAATGCGAGCAAGAACAAGCAGGGTGAAGAAGTCGATTATTCGCCCGACAAAGCGCGAGAAGACGAGCCAACCCGCTCCCTTGATTGTCTTTACCGCAAGCATGTCTTACTCCGAAATCGCGTGCTTCAGCCAGATCGCGACGTTGAGCCGCGACCCGTGTTCTTGTGCAAGGCCGCGGAAGGTTTTTCGCGCCCTTGCACCGAAGTCATCCTCCCGCGTGATGTCTGCTTGGAGCCGGATCTATCCGGCAGCTGATCCCACAACGTTCCTCCACGTCGCAGCTCTGCTATTTGAGGCGGGCCGACACTCCCCTGACAATGTGGGCCATCTCCAGGGCAGGTAAGAGCGCCGCCTTCAGGAACGGAAAATCGCGGGCAATGGCACCTTCGCGCCAAAGCTGCGATTTGACTGCAGTCAGCCGCTTCCCAAGTTCCGGGGCCGCGGATTGCTTCAGGACGTAGACGCTCTCGGGGCGGCCAAAATCGACAGAACGGGCCCCAACGCCCAATGCCATCATGTCGAATGCGCCAGGATTGGTAATGGCTTGCTTGAGGCGCACCCAGGCGAGATCAGCATCTGACATGATCTCGGCGCCACTTCCGATCCGTTCAATGTACTTGAGGACGCCCGCGAGCAGCAGATTTCCGTCACTCGGATCAACCTCGCCATAGGCGATATTGCCGGCATTGCAGTAAACAGTACCATCGCCCGATTCACTAAAATGCCGAACCGAGGGAATTGCGGGTTCAAATAGGCTCTCGATAATCTGCCAGTAACGAAGGATGACTGTCTCGACCCTCAGGGGGTTATAAAGATTTTCCTCGACAACCAATCCTGTGACCTGTGGGAAGTGATCCTCGCTTAGGCCCTTGTAGTTGCACCTCGCAAACTGGATCGTTTCGAATGTCCGCTCGGGAAGTCCTGCCGCGACAAGACGCTGCGTACTCCCGTAAAGGCCGGTGTCACAAAGAACGATACGAGAGGCATCGCCCGCAACGACGTCCAAGTGGCGCTTGAACAGCTCGTTCTGTTTCGCAATGTCGTCGAGCACCACATAGCCTTCAGGGGTGTCGATCATCGCAAAGAAGTGGCTTGGGTCGAAGGGAAGTTGCCAAGGCCCGGAAAGGTCATAGGTGCGGCCGCCGAGTGCATTGGCAACATCGGCAAAGGTATTTTTCCTGAACTCCCGGCCGAGTTCATCGAGGACGGCAGGGCTTTGCTGCATGAGGGCTGCGCGTGCCGCCACCAAACGGGAGATGAGGATGTTTTCGCGACGGATTTCAAGCGGCAGGTCAAGCTTGGCAAGCAGCTTTTCGAAAGCTTCCCTGATGCCGATACCGCCGCGTGCGCAAAACAGCAATGCGCAACTGCCCCGCGTTTCCGCTTCCCTGGCATAGAGCCATATGTAAAGGCAAAATTGCGCAACTATCGGCCCGAATACTTCTCGCCCGAAGGCAGCACGGTCGTCCAGGTCAGGCAGGCGCCCTGATGTGCGCATGACCCCTTTGCGAACGCCACGGATGGCCTCTGCCCGGGCGCCATCGGCGCGGGCGGCAAGCCGCCTCAGGCGTCCCTTGGGTAGGTGTAGAGCATTGATGCCCATGTTTCTCGGCACGGCGCAGTCAGCAAGATAATCATCACCGAGATGCAGCAAGCGTGACGGTGCAACGCCTTCCTTGTCGAGGACCCGTGAAAACAGTCTTCCAAAGCGCTTGCTTTCTCCAACGTCTGCGCTCGAATAGACGTTGTCGATCAAACCTGGACCGTGAAAGTAGTTGATCAGTTCCGTCAGTTGACGTGTCGGCAGTGCCGTGTCGGAAACGGCGACGACGCGAATACCGGTCTGGCGATGCAGGCGCAAAACTCTGGCGAGCTTTTCGTTTGCCGATAGCGAAACCTTTTCGATCGCCATTTCCAGCGCGATGCGCCGCTCCAGCAGCCGTTCAGGCAGGCCAAGCACGGCAAGTTGACGCTGGATAATGTCGACGAGCCGGACTTCGCCAACACCGCCGCCAACGTTGAGCGCACGATAGGCAAACCGCTCGGCCATTTGCCGGGCTCGAAACAGATGATCCGCACGGACCAGAATCCCCTCATCCCGCAGCAAACGAGCAAAGCGCTGCTCGGCCTGCATCACGCGCGATCTTTGCGATCGCGGTTGGCGCAGCAGCAAAGTGTCGAAGACGTCTGTCGAGATAAGATCTATGCCGTCCAACGGACCTTGAAGGAGATGGGCGAGGCTTTGCCGCAGCACTGGATAACCCTTTGCCGTCGATCAGCCCTGCCTGCCCTTCGACAGTGTTGTTGCAGTGAATGCACTGCAGCAAGGCTGGTTCCTTGAATTCGCAACCGCAAAAAGTCTGCCGCATTATTTGATGTACATCAAGTGAAAAGTTATATTTTATTTTGCGGTGCAAAAGCGTTGCCAAAAATACTCAGATGCCTATTGTTTTTCAGACTTTGTGCTTGAGATATCGACTCTTTTTTAATTGCATTATACTGTCTCGTTCTACCGGGAGGACAGTTCGGAGGCGACTAAATGGATGACGCAAGCCATCATACCTCGCGCATGTCTGCAGTGCAGCAATTCGATGTTATCGTGCTCGGCGCAGGCATTTCCGGCCTCGTTGCAGCGTCGATCTTTTCTGCTCAAGGGAACCGTGTCGTCGTCGTCGACGAATACGATCATGTCGGCGGAAACCATATGGACTGGTCTTCGAACGAAGGCTACACGTTCGACGTCGGGAGCCTGATCTTTCAGGACGACTCCCCTTTGCTTCGGCACTTCCCGGAGCTTCTTGAACATTATGTGCCGATCAAACCGACGTGGGGGAGGCTGAACCCGCAGGGGAAGATCACTCTTTATCCAATTTCAATACGTGATGACATTCTTGGCGCAGGTCCACTCGGTGTGATCCGGATATTCGCCTCGGTCCTTTACGCGCGCATATTCTGTCGCCAGATGGCGAACGCAAGGGATTTTGCGCGCTACTGGATTGGGGCCTATCTCTTGCACAGGTCGGGGCTTGGGACCTACATGCGGCGCTTCTACGGCATTCGTCCCGAAGAGATCGATCTCGATCTCGCACGCAAGCGCATGCTTTGGATTGCCGAATATGCCTCGCTCATCAATCTCTCGCGCCGTTTGCTGAAGCGCAAACGGGCGACCGGACCAAAGAACCGCCAGATGGCGCGCCCAAGAGAAGGTTTTGCTGCACTCTATGGCGCAGCGGTGTCCAGGCTTGAAAGCTGTGGGGTCGTCTTCATGCTGTCGGCCGAGTTGCGCCAGCTGCATAAGACAGACTGCGGTTACGAGCTGTTGCTCGGTGATGGCTGCTTGGGCGGGACTAGAGTTGTCTCGACGGTGCCGATCAGCGTTGCTGAACGGATATGCGGCAACGGACAAACCTCGCCTCTGAAAACCATTACACTCATCACTCTTTACTTCAGCTTCGCCGGTGAGCGGGGCTTTCCCCAGGCGATCATTTACAACTTCTCTCACGAGGGCTCGTGGAAGCGTTTGACCGTTTATTCGGACTTTTACGGGCGCGTCGCCGAGCGAGAGTATTTTGCTGTCGAGGTCATCGCTGGCGCGGTTACGTCGGCCGAAAGAGCAGAAGCCGATTTTCGCCACCACGCGTGCGCAAATGGGTTGTTTCGTGGCGACCTGAAACTCGAGGGCAGCCACATCCTGACAAACGCCTATCCCATCTACAGCAAGGGAGCGGCACAAAATGCAGCAAAGGCGATCGCCCGCTTGAAAAGCTTCGGAATAGAATCGATCGGCCGGCAGGGCGGCTTCAATTACCAGCCGACAGCCCGGGTTTCGACGATCGACGTGGAGACAGCAACCGCTGCCCCTTGAAGAACAGCTTACCGTCAAACGCACCTGGAAGGCGATGGGCATCGCCACAAGATGACGAGAGGTCGATGATGCGTATTCTGCATATTCTCAATCATACCCGGCGCCTGAATGGGCATGTTCACGCAGCCGTGGATCTCGCCTGCGCGCAGGTTAGGATGGGACATCACGTCTATCTCGCGAGTGAAGGGGGAGACTTCGATACACTTCTAAAGTCAGAAGGTATCGAGACGCTTTTTGTCCGTCACCAGCGGAAGATCCCGAGCCTCATTGGGGCTCTATCGCGCCTGAATTCTCATCTCAAGACGTACGACATTGACGTCGTTCACGCGCATATGATGACAAGCGCGGTGATCGCTTTTCCGGTCTGCAAGTTGCGACGTGTTCCACTCATCACGACAGTCCACAATGAGTTCGAAAAGAGCGCAACCCTGATGGGCCTAGGAACACGCGTGATCGCCGTCAGCGATGTCGTCGGGGCCTCGATGCGCCGGCGCGGCGTTCCTGCGTCGAAGTTGAAAGTGGTGTTGAACGGCACGATCGGGTCAAGTCGATCGGAAGGACGCAGTGAAGAGCCGAAACCGCTTCGCTCACCGAGTATCTTGTTTGTCGGTGGTCTTCATCCACGCAAAGGTCTCCTGGACCTTTTTGACGCGTTTGAAACTGTTCACAGGTCCTTTCCGACAGCCCATCTCTACATTGTCGGCGATGGCCCTTTTCGCGAGGAATACAAGGCAAGAGCGGCGGCACTGGAAAGCGCGTCGGACATCACCTTTGTCGGATCGACAAGGGATCCCTACCCATACATGCTGGGGGCGGACATCTTCGTCCTTCCATCCCATGCCGACCCGGCACCGCTCGTATTGTCTGAGGCGCGCGAGGCAGGCTGTGCGGTTATTGGTTCTTCGGTCGACGGAATTCCCCAATTGCTTGAGGACGGCGAGGCCGGGCTTCTGGTCCCGCCCCGGGATCCGGCAGCTCTTGCCGGAATGCTTGGCCACCTCTTGGAAGCACCGGAACGGATTGCAGACTGGCGACGCAAAAGCCAGTTTCGCATCGAACGTCTGACGATCGAGCGCGTCGCCAGAGAGACGCTCGAGGTCTATTACTCGGCGATGCCACGTAGCAAGGCGGTTGCCGTGGCCACGTGACACCTCATCCTCATATTGGTGCTAAACGGAAAAGGCCTGTTTCAGGCGGGACCGCATCTGTCGAGACCTCGACGGGTCGATCCGGATCGCCGCCAACTGCTGTGCCATGCCGTTTGGAAGCACAAAGAGCGCAACGGCAAATAGGCAAAGCGCAAATCGCTTCTTGCCGGTGTTTTCGCGCATCACCGAGCCCATGTAAGCTGCGATCTGGCCAACACTTGGTCGCTTGCCGTCAACGACGAGGCTCATCGTATTCAGTTCCATGACGTAGGCGTAGTCGCTGCGGACTTCGACCATGGGGGTTGACGCGCAGCGTGCCTGAACGAGCTCCGCAAGATGATTAAGACGTCCCATGAAGCGGTCGACGTAGCCTTTCATCCGCTTTGATGTCACCACGGAAAAGGACGACTGGTTGGCGTTGTGAATCCTGTACTTGCCGAGCGTCTTCGGAATCGAGATGACCTTGCCGACGAAGGGAGCAAGAAGGTAGGAGACACCATCGATGCCGCGCTCGTAGGCCATTTCCCCGAGGCCCTCGTAGACGTCACGCCTGTAGATGTTTCCAGAGGTCGGCGGCGTATTGTAGTAGCCTCTTTCACGTATCGATCGGATCAGCGGTTCGGAGTCGTCCGATGGCTGAAGAGAGGGGAACGCATTGCCGATCGCGTTGCCATCCTTGTCGATTGGCAGAAGCATGAACTGTATCTTGGAAACATCTTGCCTGAGATAAGAAGCAATTTCAGGAAGCGTGCCCTCACCAAGAACGTCGTCGGCATCAAGGAAGTACACGAACTCTCCATGCGACAAAGACAGACCGTGCAGTGACGTCTTCAATTGTCCACGATTTTCCGTCCGCACGGCAATGATCCGATCTCCGAATTCCCGGATCCTGTCCCAGGAGCGGTCCGTCGATCCGTCGTCGACCACTATTATTTCCAGGTTGTCATAGTCTTGCGAAAGAACACTTCTGATACATTCCGAAATGTACATTTCATAGTTGTAACAAGTGATTATGATGCTGAGAAGCGGTTGGACTTTTAACATCTTGCAAACCTTCTCTACTCAGATTATGTTGCAAAGCAGCATACCAAGTGCAGTGCAAGACGTCTATAGAAATAACCCTGTGGGCGCTGCAACATAGATGGCCGAAGCGGCTATAAAACTACGCGTCCCGAAGTATTTCGGGGCGATATAAGTAGTAACTCGTCGGCATTTTTCGTTGCTTCCTGGATATCACCTGCGGTGATTTTGCTGGGAGTTCCGTTGGATCCGCTCGCCCTATACTGATCGCATCCGATGCGATTTGCAGTTGATTGAATGCTTGTCCCTTTTGGCGTCGGTGCTGTGTGTGCCGGCACATGGAGCCCTGTTGCCTTCTGGTCCGGAGGACGAATGGAAATGCAAGTCGGCCTGCCATTTCGCGATCGATCCCAACGTCGCATAAAGATCCTTTACATCCAGCCGGGAACAAGCGCGTTTGCCGGAATAGAGCGGGTTGTCGATGCTGTCTGCACGATGCTCGCAGATCGATTTTCCGACGATTTCGAGGTCGACGTGCTCTACACCTCGGTGCACAGGAACCGACCGATGGAGGCGCGTGGATATAATGTCATCGATCGCGTCGCTCGCGGGCGCCTGGACTTGATGCGAATTTTCCGAAGCGTCATCAAGTCGAAGGACTACCGCCTGGTTGTCGTCCCGCAAATTGAGCCGACGGTTATTTGCATGGCGGCTTGTCTCGGATTGAACCGTCGATTTGCCGTCCATTTGCACGGAAATCCAAAGCGCGAGCGCAGCCATTTCAAGGCAAAGGTCCTCTTCTTGTTGATGCGCGCCTATTTTCTCTCGAGGGTGTCTTATGTTTTCGGAACGTCGCCGAGACAGCTCGACTCTTTCAAGGAAATGTTCAACAGCAAGGTACCGCAGGTCTGGGTTCCCAATCCGGTTCGCGCCTTTGACCTGTCTGAAACGCCGCTTTCCGACGCACCGCCTGGAACCGTCACATTTGTCAATGTCGGTCGCTTTGCCTTTCAAAAGGGGCAGGATATCCTCCTTCAGGCATTCTCCGAGCTCGTCAGGATCCGACCGAATGTCAGGCTGAGGATCGTCGGATATGGCATTGGCGAGGCGAGCCTGCGCGCCGAAATATCGAGACTTGGGATCGGTGCTTACGTCACCGTCGAACATTACCCGATTAACCCGCAGCCGGCCCTTGCAACCAGCGACGTATATGTCTCGACCTCGCGGTGGGAAGGGTGGTCGCTTGCGATCTGCGAAGCCTTGCGGTTCGGTTTGCCGGTCATCTCGACCGACTGTGAATTTGGACCGAGTGATATCCTCGTCGATCCTCGCCTTGGGCGCCTTGTCCCGGTGAGCGGTGGAAAAGCTCTCGTCGATGCGATGTCGTACTATTGCGACAACCTTTCGCTTGAGCAGTCACACTCTGAATTTCGAAAGACCTTCATCGACAGGTACAGCCCCGAGCGCGTGGTGGAAATCCATGCCGAGGCCCTTCGGATCGCCGCTGGTGAACTCGCCTAAGGTGTCAATCGTCGGCAAGGAGACCGTGCATGCTGCCTTCTTTATCACGGCGTGGCTTTCTGAAGGCATCTGGTGCCTCCCTGGCGGCCCTGAGATGCCAGAACGCGTCTGCCACAGTGGTTGCTTCCGACGATCCCACTATCGGACGAGAGGTCGTCTTTGAAGACACCTTCAATTCGCTGGATTGGTCTGTCTGGGACGCCGGTCCGAAGGCGACGACAGACGGAACCGGCTTTTATGGTCGATCGGCCTTCGCCACAAGGCACGGTGAGGAGGGGTTCAATCCATATTCCATCGTCGACGACACGGCGGCAGAAGGTGGCAAGGCACTGCAGATCTCGGCAAAATATATCGGACGCCCGATGAACGTTCGGAAATATTACGGAAACACGCTGCCCGAATTTCAGTGGATTTCCGGAAACCTTCAGACAGCGAGAAAGGATGGTGCCGTCCTCAAGGGATGGCGCAAAGGCTATTTCGAGGCGCGAATGCTCTTTCCTCGTCATCCGTTGACCTGGCCAGCATTCTGGATGCTGAACGGCCGAAGCATCCTCGAACCCAAGACCAGTATTGAGCTTGATATCGTGGAGCACAAAGGATGGGAGCCCACCATCTACGGGACCTACCTTCACGAATGGGGAGGGCCGGACGAAGGCGGAAGAAGCACCGGTGTCGAAACGTCTGTCGACATGACCGCCGGGTATTGCCGCTACGGCATGCTCATCGATCAGACGCGATGCGTCCCATACTTCAATCGAGATCCCGTCATCGACAGGAAGACGGGAAGGCCCGCTGATTGGCCAATCACGCGCTCAGCCCGGCTGGACGAGGAATTCGATGTGTTTTGGCCGCTCCTAACACTAGCATTGAGGACCGACGTCAAGTTTCCGCAGCCTTTGCAGGACGCAGACAGGATCACTCATATGCGCGTCGATTATTTCAGGGTGTACGCGTGAGGGCAGCTGAAGCGTTCGCCTGAAGACACGTCATTTGCAAGGGCGTGCTCAAAACCAGCGAGCTGAAACCCGGAAGATGTGAGGTCAAATGCGTATTGTGATGATTGGCTCGGGCTATGTCGGCCTCGTCTCCGGTGCCTGCCTCGCCGATTTCGGCCACCATGTCACCTGCGTCGATAAGTCGGCCGCGAAGATCGATGCATTGGAAGCCGGTAAGGTTCCGATCTTCGAACCGGGCCTTGACACGATCATCGACCACAACCGCACCGCCGGTCGCCTGGATTTTTCGAAGGAGCTGGCGCCTTCCGTTGCCGACGNGGACGTAGTCTTCATCGCCGTCGGCACGCCGTCACGTCGTGGCGATGGCCACGCCGACCTGAGCTATGTCTATGCCGCCGCTCGCGAGATAGCGGCCGCCGTGTCCGGGTTCACCGTTGTCGTTACCAAGTCCACGGTTCCTGTTGGCACTGGCGATGAGATCGAGCGCATTTTCCGCGAAGAATTCCCCGAGAAGGACATTTCCGTCGTTTCCAACCCGGAATTTCTGCGCGAAGGCGCGGCAATCACGGACTTCAAGCGCCCCGATCGCATTGTTCTCGGCACTGAGGAGCCGCGCGCAATCGAAATCATGCGCGAGGTTTACCGGCCGCTCTACCTCAACGAAGCACCACTCTATTTTTGCGAACGCCGCACCTCCGAGCTGATCAAGTACGCCGCCAACGCCTTCCTCGCCATGAAGATCACCTTCATCAACGAGATCGCCGATCTCTGCGAGCAGATCGGCGCCGACGTCCAGAAGGTCGCCAAGGGCATCGGCATGGACAAGCGCATCGGCGACAAGTTCCTGCATGCAGGTCCGGGCTACGGCGGTTCGTGCTTTCCCAAGGATACGCTGGCGCTGGTCAAGACCGCACAGGATCATGACAGCCCGGTTCGCCTTATCGAAACCACGGTTGCGATCAACGACAACCGCAAGCGCGCCATGGGCCGCAAGGTCATCGCCGCCTGCGACGGCAATGTCCGCGGCAAGAAGATTGCAGTCCTCGGCCTGACCTTCAAGCCGAACACCGACGACATGCGCGACGCGCCATCGATCACCATCATCCAGGCCTTGCTGGATGGCGGCGCCAACGTTCACGCCTATGATCCAGAAGGCATGGAAATGGCGAAGGAGGTTATCGGCCCCATCACCTACGGCCGCGACCCGTACGAGATTGCAGAAGGCGCGGATGNCATCGTCATCGTCACGGAATGGGACGAGTTCCGAGCGCTTGATCTCANGCGGATGAAGTCGCTGGTGAAGACCCCGACCATCGTTGACCTGCGCAACATCTATCCCGTCGCCGAAGTCACCAAGCATGGCTTCAGCTATTTCGCCATCGGAAAGAAGAACGAGAAGAAGTAGAGATGCGCTATTTCATCACCGGCACTGCTGGCTTCATCGGCTTTCATCTTGCCCGCCGCTTGCTGCAGGATGGCCACGAAGTCGTCGGCTTCGACGGCATGACGCACTACTACAACATCAAGCTCAAGCACATGCGCAATGCGGCGCTGGCGCAGTTTCCGGCCTTCCGCCCGGTGACAGCGATGCTCGAAGATCGCAAAGCCCTGGAAGAGGCCGTGGCCAGCGCGGCGCCTGATGTGATGGTGCATCTCGCAGCACAGGCCGGCGTCCGCTACAGCCTGGAAAACCCGAAAGCCTATCTCACNTCGAACCTCGAAGGCTCCTGGAACATCCTCGATATCGCCAAGGATGTTGGCGTCAACCATCTCATGCTGGCCTCGACATCGTCGATCTACGGCGCCAATCCGTCCATTCCCTTCCGTGAGACAGACCGGGCCGACGAGCCGCTGACCTTTTATGCGGCGACGAAGAAGTCAATGGAACTGATGGCGCACAGCTACGCGCATCTCCACAAGATCCCGACAACCGCCTTCCGTTTCTTCACCGTCTACGGCCCCTGGGGCCGTCCCGACATGGCCCTCTTCAAGTTCGTCAAGAACATGCTGGAGGATCAACCGATCGAGATCTACGGCGAAGGCCGGATGAGNCGCGACTTCACCTATATCGATGACCTCGTGGAGGCGATCGTCCGCCTGTCGTCCGTCGCCCCGTCGGAGGCCAACCGCGTGGCCGACGAACGGGTGGAGACGCTCTCGCATCAGGCGCCATTCCGCGTCGTCAATATCGGCGGCGGCCAGCCGGAGAACCTGATGACCTTCGTCGAGACGGTCGAAA
>NZ_JDWI01000046.1:0-27683 GCF_012932765.1 Rhizobium sp. 57MFTsu3.2 | reverse complement strand
TCGTACGGATTGCCGGGCAGCGCCGCTGCGTGCAGGGCGAACTGCCCGCCCTTTGAACGGTTCAGTGTTGTGGCCACGGACACCTTCACTCCGAACTCATAGGGCTTGTGCGCCTTGCCTTTACCAATGCACTCGACCTCNTCGGCATGCAGGCTGTAGATCTTGCGGCCACGCTGACGTTGCCGCTGCGCGATGACCGTTTTTGCCTGATAGAGCGACCATTTGAAGATCGCGTCGAGTTGTTCGTCGCCGGCGATCTGACGTTCGACGTCGCGAACGG
This sequence comes from Rhizobium sp. 57MFTsu3.2, assembly GCF_012932765.1. Taxonomy (NCBI): domain Bacteria; kingdom Pseudomonadati; phylum Pseudomonadota; class Alphaproteobacteria; order Hyphomicrobiales; family Rhizobiaceae; genus Rhizobium; species Rhizobium sp. 57MFTsu3.2. The sequence goes on along the minus strand of NZ_JDWI01000046.1, from coordinate 27,403 downwards.
TCCGGCCGAGATAGGTCTTCAACTTGCGCAGCGCCTTGCCGGCCCGTTTGAATTGCTTCGCATGAGCGTAGCGCTGGTGCTGGATCAGGGCGAATTTACCGACCCGAATANAGGTCTGGCGCAGATCNAGCCCCATTTTCTTCGCCAGCCGCACCAGCCGTTCGCGCGCCCGGTGAATAAGCTTGGCATCCGTCGGGAACATGANGTNCTTCGGTTGAACGGTCGTGTCCACGATCACCTGCCGCGTATCCTGCGGNTTCATCGCGCCTGTCTTGACGGCCACGGCCAGGCTCTCCTGCAAGAGCNCGCCGATCCGTTCCTCGCCCATGCGCTGCCGCCAGCGCGTCATCGAGGAGCGGTCGAACGATAGTTCGTGCCGAAAGAACTCCTCGCCGCAGAGGTACTGAAAGTAGGGGCTCTCCACCCAGCGCTCGCACAGCGCCTCGTCCGACAGGTTGAACGTGTGCTTCAGAATGGCCAGCCCCGCCATCAGCCGCGTCGGCAATGGCGGCGGCATGCCAGCTCCGTCCGAATGGACCGTCCCAAAGCGGGCTTCCAACACAGGCCAGTCAATAGCCTGCGCCAGACGCACAAGTTCGTGCTTCATGTTGATGATCTGGTCGAGCCGGGATCGGAATAAATCCTGTTCACCCGTTTGGCGCCGTTCGCGTGGTTTACCCATTCCTGGCTCTCCGATTCACCGCGATAAACCCAGTGAATCACGCTTCGCCAACCAGGGAAACCTCAAACTGATTTTGCAAGGAAACAGCCCGTTCGGTGGTTGTTTCCGGCAATTAGAAGATCTGCAGATCCTTCGATTCCTATGTCTAATCAGCAGCTTCCGAGTTCTTCACGGCCGACTGTTTAGTGGTGCGCGGACGCTGAGAGCACCGGTTCGGAGTAGAGGATACCCCCACTCGCGATCTGGCAAAACCCATGCTAGTTCCGTGTTCGACAGCGTACAAACCACGCAAGCGCTGTTGCGATGAGACCGGCTGGCTGAGCTAGCCGATTTCCGGGCACCCGCGGGAATTGCCGAAGACGATTCTGTCCGGCCCGGCCCGGGTGAACCCCTCAACGACAACGCTTCTCGACGTTACCCTGGCAATCTGCGGTCTCCTAAATCCTGCGTCACGTGCGAGGTCAAGAGCGTCGTCGGGATTGCAGCGCTCTCTTACGCGCCGCTCTTGGTTTCGATCATAAATTCCAACTCCACCTGGGCCGACTCGAAATTCCAGGTCTTGCGCGTATAGCGCCGGGAATGGCCAGGTAACGATTGTGGTCACAAGCGTTCCAAGCAACAGGGCTTTCGCGTTCATAGCAAATCCTCCGAACTTCGGTTTGTGTCTGAGCAACAGATCAGCGACCAAGTTGTTCCAGCATCGATGCTTGGGAAAAAACCATGGGGATATGGTGGGAGCAAACGACGTGCGTTTTGCTTGGCTAAATCGTGATCTCGATGACGGCACACCTCATGGCACGCATCGAGGCAAAAGCTCGCCGAACCGGGGTTCAATCGTCTCTCGGCAAGAGAAGGGCTGCGACCTCTATGAAGTTGAACATGTGAAAGCCTGATGCCTGAAATCCATCCGTTCAAACGCCTCGGACAATGAACCATTGAAGGTGCTCGCTCGCGAACAGGGTCAGTTCCTCGTCATCACCTGCGACTATTCCAAAGTGACGCATCACTATCTCCCAGGGGACCTTCATCGAGCTTTGCGGCAATAGCAACACTAGACAGGGTGCTTAGGAGCTTTAAGTGCGAGGGCTTTAGTAAAAAGTCTATCTTCGGATGACGTTGCACTCTCCCCCATGAAGCGACTACGGGCACCCCATCACGCGAAGACTCCGAGAGATACGAGTGATCCGAGTTCCCGTCTGGTCAAATGAGCGCCTGCGATAACACTGTTGCCCGCCCTCAGAACGTCGGCTCGTTACCGCGTCGCTCCGAACACAAACGCAAGGGCGGCGATGACGGCAACCGCGGTAATCGGTCTATCACGAACGGTTTCCTTTATATCGTCAAGCAAACTGCCGGCTCGAGCCTTCGCTACTCCAACTGAGTCAGATGCCACGCCGGAAACAGACTTCGCCAGCCGATTTGTATCGAGCCGGAGCGCACGAATATTCTCGCCTATCGACCCTGGACGGAGCGGATCGCTATTGGTGCTTTCCGTCGTGTATGGGTCGGGCTCGGATTTCACGCGTTCAGCAACCTCCGGGTCCGTCCTTCCGGTGGGGACGCCTGTAGTAGTAGCTGAAACGGGATCAGACGCCGGAAAAGAGTCTTCCAATCCCTGATCGAGCCCTCCTTGGCGTGCGCGACGTCTTTGCTCCGATTGTTCTTTTTGCATGGATTTAACTGCTGGGGAATCCTTGGGGTCAGGCATTTGTGATCTCCACTGTCCAGTGCCTTAATGAAAGCTCCAGCATGATCAGAAGTTCCCGCCGCGGGACGATTTCGTTAGCTCGTCAAACGGGCTGAACGCAGTCATTGTTGGAAATTTGCAACTTGGGGTGATGCCTGAGCCGCATTCACGCAGTCAGGGCACCCCAAATATGAAGACCGCCGCAGCAATCCAAAACAGTGCACATATTTCGATAGCAATTAGCATTCCGATTGAGCGGTCGCTCATCCTGCACTCCCCCACAACGCTTGAAGGCTAGCATAATTGCGGAGGGGCGCGGAAACACATTGTTTTTCCGATTATTTCAGGATGCGCGCATATAGGAAAGCTTGGGGCGACAGGCGGGCCTCGAGGAGCACCTCGCCAGGACGCACAGCAACCTGTTTGTACTCGGCAAACGGCGTCATTTCTCGACTTGGTGCCTTCGGATGCTTTGCACTGATCTTGCGGAAAGGACCCGATTACCTATCTGAAAAGAAACCTCGAAGTGGAGCATCGAGATGGATGCGTTGACGACTAAACTATCCTCCAATCCGACGATCGAAATTATTCCACCCCTACAAGTCAGTCGCTTCAGTAATTTCACCACTTGTCTTTGCTGCAATCGATCACGTACTCCGGGGGAAATAGACGATGACGGATGCGGCATATGCAATGAGTGCCTGGAGCCGAACGCAGAGCGCGGCGACATTCCCGCTTTTCGAAGTGGCCTTGGCCCAATTGCCAGCCGGCTACCTTGAAGGCAATTTCAAGGGCCGGCGCTGGAGCGTAACCGTGAAGCGGTCTGCGGACGGCCGGCGTGAGTGGCTGTTTGCCGAGGACCTTGGAGGGAGCGATATCGTCAGCTTCAATCTTTACAGATTAGAAAATGGACGCCACACTCTTCGCCCGTGCGAGATGTCGCAAGCGAAGGTAGTTGAATTCGTCATTGGTTTCCGCCCGGACACAAGGTCCGGGTGATTGATCAGATCTCAAAGCGAATTTTGACTGAGAACCGCATAGGCCGGGGGGCCTGAAAAGGGCAGAGGCAGCTTCCGGTCGTCCACCAGATCGATAGTCCTTGGTCGGTTCTTGTTGCCTTGGGTCATTTCTTTGTCTCCCAGCGTACAGGATCTCGGCTAACCGGAACCCTGAATGTGACGCCTGCGTTTACTTGTTGCCAGGAAACGAGAGAACGTCATGAACTCAGGCCATTTCTTTTCAAAATTCGCCACTGCTGTTGCTGAGTTATCAGGAAAACCGGTCACCTTCGTGATGGCGGTCGCACTTGTCTTGGTTTGGGCAGCATCTGGTCCGATATTCAGTTTCTCCGAAACTTGGCAGCTCGTCATCAATACCGGCACTACCATTATAACTTTTCTGATGGTCTTCGTGCTGCAGAACTCTCAGAACCGAGATGGCAAAGCCCTGCAGGCGAAGCTCGACGAGCTCATTTTGACCTCACAGGCGCAAAACAAATTTGTCGGGATCGAGAAGCTTGACGAGAAACAACTGCGCGAGATGAGTGCAAAACTCGCCGAAAAAGCCGAGTGCGTCGAGGACGTCGCTGACGAAAAAGCGGAGTCGGCTTGAAAGGAGATTCGTGTCGCAGATCTGCCACCGAGCCGCCGCTCGTGGAACCGGGGCTCAAGTTAAACGTTGTAAGCGACCAGAAGCCGATTAACGTCCCGGCCGTAAGCATCGAGCCTTGCACGGCATACCGGCCGGCCAGCCCGTTGGACGCTTCAATGCAAGGTGAGAGGTTATGGGGCGAAGGATGGCCGAGAACAGAACGGTCGAAACCCACGGCGATACAATTGGCATGCCGGTTTCCCGCAATGTCGTCAAGGCGAGCAGGCCATCCACGGGCATTCCGCAGCGGCGCGACGTCCATGAAGAGCGGGAGATGGGAACGCTTCGCCAACACGCGGAAGAAATGCGCCGACAGGTAGCTGACGTAGCGACGACGTTCAGCGGCACGGCTCACCAAGCCGCCAGACAGGTTGAAGGACCGGGAAAACTCAATCCGGGTTCGAGCCCTTTGTTTGCTGCAAGTCCAGCCAGCACCGTCGCACTTGTCATTGCCGGTTTTCGGCCCCTCGATCGAAATCTTCGCGATTTCCTCGAGAAAATACGAAACCATATCCAGTGGCAAAATGAAGATGAATGGCCTGGCAAAGTGGTTGGCGGAACGACGTTGCTGTCGCGCCATCCTACACCAGCTAATTGCACGGCGGAATGAGTTTGCAACCCCTTGGGAGGAAGGATCTGGATGCTCGACGAACAGACGCAGGCTAAAACCGGAATTCCCGGCCTGGATGACGTCTTATGCGGAGGCTTAAGTCGCAGGCACGTATTTCTCCTCGAAGGCGCGCCGGGAACGGGAAAGACGACAATCGCACTTCAGTTCCTGCTTGACGGAGCGTCAGCAGGTGAAAAGTGCCTCTACGTTACTCTCTCCGAAACCGAGGAGGAACTGCGCGGCACCGCAGCGTCGCACGGGCTGACGATCGACGACAGCCTGGAAATCTTCGAACTTGTTCCCCCGGAAAGCCTTCTGAATGCCGACCAGCAGCAAAGTCTTCTCTACTCGTCGGACCTTGAGCTCGGCGAGACGACGAAAATGATCTTTGAGGTCTTCGAACGCCACAAGCCGAGCAGAGTGGTCATCGACAGCCTTTCGGAAATCCGCTTGCTGGCGCAGAGTTCGCTTCGATATCGCCGCCAGATCCTTGCTCTCAAGCATTTCTTTGCTCAATCGGGGGCGACTGTGCTGCTGCTCGACGACATGACGTCGGATGTCCTGGACAAGACCGTTCACAGCGTCGTCCATGGCGTTATCCACCTTGAACAGCTGGCTCCGGATTATGGCTCCGAACGCCGGCATCTGCGCGTGATGAAATATCGCGGCCGCGCGTTTCGCGGTGGCTTTCACGATTTCATCATTTGCAGGGGAGGGGTGCGCGTCTTCCCGAGACTGCGGGCCGTGGAACACAAAACGGACTTTACCCGCGACAGGGTCGGAAGCGGTGTTGCCGAACTCGATCGTCTTCTCGGTGGGGGCGTTGAGCGTGGATCGAGCACCTTGCTTATCGGACCAGCAGGGACCGGTAAAAGCCTGTTTACACTGCAGTTCGTCGATGCGGCAGTCAAACGTGGAGAACGGGCGGCCGTTTTTGTCTTCGACGAAGAGCTCGGGCTTTTGCTTGATCGGACAAAAGCCCTCGGCTTCGACTTCGAAAGCATGCGGGATGAAGGCAAGCTGCATCTGGAGCAACTCGATGCTTCCGAGGTCTCTCCGGGAGAATTCGCCCAGCGCGTGCGCGACCGCGTTGCGGATTTTGATGCCAAGACCGTCGTGATCGACAGCATAAATGGCTATCAGGCAGCCATGCCCGGCGAGAACGCCCTCATCCTTCACATGCACGAACTGCTTCAGTATCTCAACCGCCAAGGCACAACAACGTTTCTGACAGTTGCGCAGCACGGGCTGGTCGGCGATATGAAAACCCCAGTCGATCTTACATATCTCTCAGACACAGTCGTTCTGCTGCGTTACTTCGAAGCCTTGGGCAAGGTTCGCAGGGCGATCTCCGTCGTCAAGAAACGCGCCGGAAAGCATGAAGACACGATCCGTGAATTTGAAATCAGCGAGAGAGGACTGACGGTGGGAGCACCGCTGTCGGCGTTCCAGGGTGTCCTGGGGGGCGTCCCCACCTTCCTGGGCGAAAAGCAGTCTCTGATGTCGGAGGCGAAAGGGGAGGAGCGCGAAAATTCCTGATCAGCTCGCAACCAGCCTTATACTTGCGCCTTCGGGCAGAGATACTCAAATTGCTTCCTCCCTTCTCAGGGAGGCGGGAATTCCCAGTGATGCCGTGTCCGATCTGTCGTCGCTTCTGCGGGCAATTGGTGACGACACCGCCTTCGTCGTGCTGACAGAAGAGGCGTTGCACAGTGTGGATATGAAACCGCTTTCCGAATGGATACTGCGACAGGCCTCCTGGTCTGACATGCCATTTCTCGTACTAACGCAGCGCGGCGGTGGTTCGGAGCGGAATCCAGCTGCAGGCCGGCTGTCAGGAATTCTTGGGAACGTCAGCTTCATCGAGCGGCCCTTTCATGCCACCAGCTTCATTAGCGTTGCCCAAACCGCAATGCGAGGAAGACGCCGCCAGTACGAGGCACGAGCTCGCATCGAGGAGCTTCGCGAACAGGAACGGCGACTGCAAACTGCCCTCGAGGCAGGCAGGCTCGGCGCCTGGGAACTGGATCTAGTAACCTACGACCTGTCGACTTCCCCAATATGCAAGGCGATCTTCGGCCGATTGCCGAACGAACCACTTGCCTACCCGAGACTACAGGCCAGCATCCATCCCGACGACCTTAAAGGCATGCACGAAGCCCTGGCTGCAACGATCGAAACGGGTGTTGGGTTTGCGGCCGAGTATCGGGTTATTTGGCCGGACCGCTCAATCCACTGGGTGGAGAACAGGGCACAGCTCTTGCGCAACCGGATCGGGGTCGCGGTCAAGCTGGTCGGCGTTTCGGTCGACTTCACTGAGCGCCGCCAGATCCTGGAACAGCAGCGACATTTAAATGAAATGCTCGAAGAGCGTGTCGCGGCCCGAACCGCCGAGTTGGAAGCTGCTCACGAGATTGTTTTGGCCGAGGCCGCGCAGCGCCAAAAGGCGGAAGAGCAACTTCGCCAGATTCAAAAGCTTGAAGCGATCGGGCAATTGACAGGGGGCGTTGCTCACGACTTCAACAATCTATTGATGGTGGTACTCGGAAATCTCGAATTGATCCGCAAGGCGGTAACCAATGAGGCGCGTCTGGTCAGGTTGGTCGATGGAGCGCTTCAAGCCGCGAAAAGAGGGGCATCTCTGACACAGCGCTTGCTGGCATTCGCACGGCGCCAGGACCTGCAGGTAAAGGCGGTTGACCTGCGCAAGCTGGTTACAGACATGGAGGATCTTCTCCGGCGATCTATCGGTCCGATGATCATTTTGGACAAAGAAATGCCCGAGAACCTGCCGCATGTTCTTGCTGACGCAAATCAGCTTGAACTTGCCCTGCTCAACCTTGCGGTCAACGCCCGGGACGCCATGCCCGAAGGAGGTTCGCTCAAGATTGCGCTTGCAGAGATCAATGTCGCGCCCGGAGACAAGGAACTGTCTGCCGGTCGTTATGTCCTTCTGAGCGTTGCCGACAATGGGAAAGGAATGGACGAGGATACGCTCGCAAGGGCGGTGGAACCGTTCTTTTCCACCAAGGAACTCGGGAAGGGTACAGGCCTCGGACTTTCCATGATCCATGGCCTGGCGCTGCAACTTGGGGGCAGCTTTAGCCTTGAGAGCACGCTCGGCTCCGGTACAACCGCTCAACTCCTGATCCCAGCCGTGGAGGGTGACGTCGTGCAGATGGACATAAAGGGCTCATCACCCGTCATCATGCCGGACAAACAGCCGAAGCGCATCCTTCTGGTTGATGACGACATCCTGATCGCGATGAGTTCGGCTGATATGGTAACCGACCTTGGACATGAAGTGGTGGAAGCTCATTCGGGAGCGGAGGCGCTCGAAATTCTCGGTAGCGATCAGCAGTTCGATCTTCTGATCACCGACTATTCCATGCCCGGCATGAATGGCGCGGATCTTGTACATGCCGCACGGCGGTTAGTTCCCGACCTGCCCGTGCTTCTTGCGAGCGGCTATGCCGACCTGCCAGCAGGAGTGCAGGTAGATGCAGTCAGGCTTGGGAAGCCATATACCCAGGATCAACTCGCGCACGAGATCTCCAGCGCTTTGCAAGCATGACAGATTTGATCAAAAAGGCGGGAACCGGACCTGGTCTCTCCCGTTTTGTAGCGCGCATGTCATGGCTGCAAAACCAGGGGACGAACGATGATGGCCGATAACAGACAGGATTGGATCGCTCACCGCGCATACGCACTTTGGGAGCAGGCGGGACGACCGTACTGGGAAGACAAGATTCATTGGCGACAGGCTGTCCTGGAGGGAGAGCTCTCCTCAAGCAGACCGGCGCCTCTGCCGACGGTCAGGAAGTCTTCGATCGCCTAGGCATGACGGAAAGACCTGTCAGGCGCGATCGTGCCACCAACATCCTCGTTGTCGAAGACAAGGCGAAGCTTCGTTACGATACTGTTGATTTGCTCGAAAAGGCTGGCTACCGCGTTTTGAAGGCAGCGAATGCGGACGAAGGGTTGGTCCTCTTCAAAATCAATCAGATCGACACGCTTTTTACTGATATCGATATGCCGCGCAGCATGGACGGCCTAGGTCTTGTGAAACCGTGCATGTCCGATGGCCCGAAACCGGAGTTATCGTGACCTCGGACGCCGTCAGGCTCTCCCCCGCGGCATTGAAAGCGGCGTAGATTTCATCTCCAAGCCAACCTCCAACACTGAGCTGTTGAAAATGATGGGTTAATCGCCACCTTGTTCTGTCGTCGGATTTTGGAAAGTCCGGCGAGTTGAGAACGGGCTTGGTCTTTAGGGGTTTCACGAATGCCCTTGTCTTCCCAAGGCTTCGGTATTGTCGCTACTTTCACAGAGGCGTTTCAATTATCTCGGTTTAGACGACCATGAACGAGTAGTCGACCTTGACTACCATTGTCGGTATCTGGTCCGTTCCTTATTGTATGGCCCTTCAAATCTTCTGCCTTCGCCGTGCGTTTCGCGCTGCGGAAACGCGAAAACTTGAATTATCCGTCTTTTGAAAGCTACAACGGTTCGAAGACGCGCGGTAGAGGTGGGATTGAGATGTGGAGAATGAAAATTAGCCAAACCCTCGCCAGCCTGGCATTTTGCATCAGCGCGGCGGGCAGCATTGCATTGGCAGACGAAACGCCCCCGCCGAAGTGCCTGCGGATTGTATCGGAAGCATTTGAGAATTTCGTGATATCTCCGCTTCATGTTTCCCCCTCAGGTGACGGGGCGATTTACGCCGGCAAATCTCAGTCTGATACGCAGCCAGCAATTGCTGATGTCCCGGAAAAGGCACGAAGATTGCTATTGGAAACGATCGAGTCCGGCAAAGGATGGGCGGCTTACGGCACCAGGACAAATACAGAGAACAAGTTGGAGACGCAGGTTCTTTACGTCTTCGAGGATGGCGATTCTTGTGCGACCTTTCCGAAGGTTCCCAAACGCATCAGCACTATTTACCTGCCCGGGGGAGTATCTCGATCTCTCCTGTTGTTTTTCCGCCAACCGACAAGCGGGGACGACGCGGAACTGCGTACGCGACTTCAGGCATTCCTGACCAAGACAAACCAAGACCGCCCCGTCACTACCGCGCCACATGCGGTCAAGGGCGCAAGGCTACAGAAGATCGATTCCGGCCAATTCGTCAGTAAATGGAGCAACGTCTTTCCGCCAGCAATGCTTGCCAGTCTGGCGCGGTGGCAGGATGCTTGCAACGCGCGCAGCGACGGCTCTAAAATGGACCTCTCCGACAGGTTTATCGACAGGATGGACGTCGACGGGGATGGTGACGAGGACTGGGTTGCGAACGGATACGGCCTTTACTGTATAGGCCCAGATGGGAACCGGAGACAAATGGCCGGTGACGATAACGGCGCGACGGTCTGGGTATTGCTGTCGGATGGGAAAAAGCTTGGGCTAGCAGCTGAACTGCGCTTTGCCCACGGGGATACAATCCGGCAATACACTGGATATTCGGTCATCGTTTCGAAACTTGGTATCTTTCCGCTGCGTGGCGGTCCGATTGGCGAACCGGTCCAGGTCCTGCCCAAGGGCGGGCGCGTGGCATACAAGCTTTGAAACGCTTTTGTATTGATCTGCACCGCAACCGGACACCTTCCTTAAGCAATCAGGTCATGCCTCCGCGCTGAAGGTCAGTCCAAGAGTTCTGCGCGAACAGAATGCTGCCGTAACCGCAGTGGATGCACTATCTGCTGTTGATGACGATGTCGTTGCGGATCAGGTCTGACAATTCAGCTTCATCGGTTACCCCAAGTTCGATCCACTGGAGCAGGCTTTTTGCCTTTCGGCCCGCTTCAACACTTCCCCTTGGATAATCGTTCTCTTCGCACCAGCATTGCAGGATGCGATCAATCATGTCGTTCACTCTCGATATTAACACCGGTTTCGCCAGCTCAATCCGCCGCATCTGCCCCCCCTACCCGAATGAGGTCAAGCCTAGAAGGGCCGGCGGTAGGAAGGCAATGCGCGATATATGAGATTTCTCTTATGTGACGGTGGTTGAAGCCGGCCTGTTGTAAAACGGCCATAGTAGTCAAGTGTTTAGACCATTGGGACGATGCCGAACGCAAACCAATCCTCGTCCCTCCTGACACGTAGTCCACTTTGTGCAGCGTTTGATGGTTCTTTAACGCCTCGGCTAATCCGCGCTGACGCGTAATCGAGGGGCCGAGTCACGAGTTCACGCGCGGCCCGATCCTTCGCCTCGCTCGAGTGAATTGCGCCCCATTGCGGTCATCCCGTCGATCCGCCGGGCCGGGTCCACACCGCGGCGCCGGTCGATCCATTTCATTACCGGCGTTACCGATACCCCGTGAAGTACAATCGATACGAGAATGATCAAAAAGACAGTCGACCAGACGGTCTCGATAGCCTCGAACTGCACCTTTCCGGAGGCGTAGGCGAGATAGTAGATCGAACCAAGACCACGGATGCCGAAGACAGCGATTATCAACTTCTCAGCCGTGGGGTGTGGGCAACCAAGCATGGAAATCCAGCCGCACACAGGACGGACAACGGCCAGGACCAGACCCGCGACCACCACCACCCGCCAATCTGCGAAGGAGATCAGTTTTCCCTCCGCCACCGCCGACCCGAAGCAAACAAGCAGCAACATCATTAAGAGCCGTTCGATCTGCTCTCCAAAATCATGCAGTTCCTCATGATAGTCGCTACTGCGCTCGATGGAACGAAAGGTAAGTGCGGTTACAAAGACGGCCACAAATCCGTAGCCATGAACGAGTTCCGTTGCAGCGTACGACACACAGGTGAAGCCGAGCGCGGCCAACCCGTCGCCGGTTTTGGCGAGCCGGCCAGCTTCAGGGGCCCTGAAAGTGAGAAAGCCGAGGAGGCGACCGACGGCCCAGCCAACGGCCACGCCGGCGGCAAGCCGCCAAACGACGTCCACCACGAACCACCGAGCTGTCCAGCCCCAGTCACCGCCACTTGCCGCGATGGCGATCGCGGCCATGACAAACGGAAAACTCAGTCCATCATTCAGTCCGGCTTCGGACGTCAGTGCGAAACGGATGTCATCTTTTTCTCCGGTCTTCGGAGGACCGACCTGCACATCACCCGCAAGTACCGGATCGGTCGGGGCAAGCGCCGCCCCCAGAAGGAGGGCTGATGCCAGGCCAAGGCCCAGAACGCTCCAGCCCAGGAACGCAATAGCACCTATCGACAACGGCATCGCCAGTCCGAGCAGACGCCACGTAGTCATCCACCGCCGCCATCCAAGCGGTCGGTCGATCTTCAATCCGGCGCCCATCAACGCGACGATCACGACGAATTCCGTGAAATGCTCGGTCCATACCGCGTTCTCAAGGGGGTTCATGCGCGGAAGTGGAGAAATTGGGGACCATGCCAACAAAATTCCGATGCCAATGCAGCAGATGGGCAACGACAGCGGAATGCGCCGGAGAACGAGTGGAAGCCACGCGGTGAGAAGCACGACGGCACCGAACAGAAGCAGCGTCACGGCGTAAGAGTTCAAGTCCTATTTCTCCCGCGCCTGCTTCAACCGCGAGCCTGCGGCGATCTGATGACCCTGCCTCTTCGCAACGACGGCTTCCAAAAGAGTCCGAGCGGCATTGCGACCCTCTTCTTGGAATGCCTGGTCCTTTTCGAAGGCGACGTGACTTGTTGCATAGGGCTCCCAGTAGCCGATGTAGCGATCGACCTCAGCAAGGGGGCCGGCTGGAACAAGCGCCATCGATTTCAACCAGTCGGAAACACTGCGACGGACGCCTTCCGCGCCCTCGGTGTCTCCGTGGACGATCACCGAGAAAATGCGTCCTTCGAGATGGCGAGGGTAGTGCCAACCCTTCATCTCGATCTCCTTGGCCTCTTTTGCGTGTTTTCCATGGGTCGTCGTTGGATCCGGGTTACCTCCGTCTGCGCAGACAAGTCGGTCGATCATCAGCTTGAGAGGGGATGAGGTCTGATACCAATTGACAGGGGTCACGATCATGATGCCATGGGCCTCGACCCACAGTGGATAGATTTCGTTCATCCAGTCATGAACCTGTCCGAGCGAATAGTTCGGATGGCAGGAGCACGGCCAATGACAAAGTGCGGCCGACGTCGAAAAGCAAGCTTTGCAGGGATGGATCTGACGGCCATATTCGGAAGCAACACGACTAAGGTCCAGAACATTGATGGTCACCATCGGGTTTTGCTCCAGCACCGACCGCGCCGTCTGGATCATGCGGAAACTTTTGGAGACTTCGCCAGGACAAGTATGCTCGCCACGGGATGACCCGTTGATGAGGAGCAAGCGATGTGGCCCGTTCTGGTTATCATGCCGGCGCTTGGCTTCGTGAATGGCTTGGCGCGCATCAAGCCAATCGGCGGCGAGATCACAGTCCGGGTCCGCAAACTCGCAGCCAGCCTTGCGAGTTCTCGGAATCTTGCGGGAATTTTTGTAAGCGTCCCAAGCCGCAGCACTGATCTTTGTGAGCTCTGGTGTGAGAGGCTCGTAAGCCGGATCCTGGAACTGATTGAGGAAGCGACGCCTGAACTCGTCTTCATCAAGGCGCGGGCTTGGACTGCCTTTTCTTGCTTCAAGGTCGGCCGAAGATATGTTTGACATTCGTGAACTCCTTGACCTTAAGCAACAACGTCACTTCAAACCCGGAGTTCCTGAGGTTTAATTTGAAAAGCTTGTCATGCTTGTGTCTACGCTCACGTTGATCGCATGTTGGCAAGTCGCGCTCCCCGGTCCGCTCACTTAGGTGATCGCCCATTTTGGCGAACCATTCATCCGCTTGCGGCGTATCTGCGAATTCCCGCTTTCGTTAAGCCGCCCTATGCTGGAAGGTCCGATGCCATTGCCTGGCGTCGCCGGGGCGTCGCCAGGTTGTGACACATCTCGGTTCGGATGACTCTGGCTTTCCGCATCCGTTCCGATCAACGAACTGGAGAGAGCTGCAATCGCGAGACGCCAGCCGCAACGTTCAGCCCGGTTCCGGTCTGTCCGCTGACAGGCTGAAGCGCAAAGTTTTCGGCATTGCCCCCGACGAGAGCATTAGCACCAAGGCCAACACCGATTGCCGCGTTCGCGGACGCACCGACATAGGTACCGGCGAGATCGCCTTCACCGACGCGCGTCGGCTTTGTATTGACGACAACCCAACTCAAATAGGACTTGCCACTTACGCCGATATCAAGACCAAGCTTGCCAATCGATCCGGCATACTGCTCCACCCAACCGCCTTGTTGGCGAAATCGGCAGTTGATCGCACGGTTCGATCCGATAACCATTCCCACCCCTCCGGCGACCTCGCACGACAGCGTGCCCAGTCTCTGGCGCGGTTCTTTCACGATGACTACTTTTTGCGTGGGCTGCGTCTTGTGGGTCGTAGCTGCCCAGCCGCCCGAAGGAATTGTAAAAGCCACGGCTGCGATGGCTAGGATAATGTTTTTCATCTCGGGTTCCTCTCAATTGTTAATCCATATGGCCTGGGAATTAACCGATCCCGAGGGCAGAGGTTCCGTCCTCGCCTCTGCGAAGCGCTGCGATCCGGATGGAACGAGGACGAGCGCGCGCGTCCATCAAGCTCTTCAACTTACGACGAGCCGGGGGAACGGGCAGCGCTTGCCGGGCGTCGCAGACCCGTGCAACCAGCGCTTGTCAGCTATGATTTGCATTCCTGAAGCGGGGCCCCCACCTTTTTAGCGATCAGATAACTTCACCATGAAAAAGCGCCGCGAACTTAAAGCTGTTCGCGCGAGGAGGCTGTCATGAATGCGATTTCCAAGAGACTGGACGAGATGACCCTCGTTGAAAGAATCAACTTGCTGGAGACGGTCGCCGACGCTTTGGAAGCGAGCGCAGATGAAGCTGAAACCTTGGGCGATGCACGGTTTGTGACCAATTCAACGTGCCTCGCCTCAACAATCCGCGGGCTGTGCGGCGATCTCGCGCTACGCGATTTCCCAGCTGCCGAGCTTCTGCTGGAGCAGGGCATGCTGCTGGTGTACCAGTTTTCCAACAGGAAGGGCGCCCGCCCATACCTAAACTGACCTTCCGACAAATCGGCAATTGAGCAAGACGGACAGTGATCTGCTGGGTCCGAGGAAGGTTGAGCGCGGTATCGGTTCAGGGTGCGTGAGGCCGGATTTTTCGTCGCTTCTCGAAACAGGGGCGATACCCCCAATCATCAAGGCTTGCGGCGCAGGTGTTCTCTGTCTTCCCGTGTCGGATGCTCCCACCCGAATACACTGCGGCCGCCCCGTTCGTGCGACCGCAAGAATTCGCCGGCGACGATCTCCTTCAGATCTGGCCCTGTAACATAGCGTTCCAGTTGCCGCGACTGATCATCGAGTCGCCTCAAAGCCTGTAATTCCTCTTCGCGGCCAAGCCTTGCCCGGCCGACGGCGGACCTCATTACCTTGATTGTTTCGTCATAGACTTTGACCGGCACAGGGAAAGGATGGCGATCCTTTCCGCCATGGGCGAGCGAGAAGCGGGCGGGGTCCGAGAAGCGACATGGCGCGCCGTGAACAACCTCGGCCACCATTGCCAGGGCATTCACTGTCCGTGCACCGATTCCCGGAATTAGAAGAAGATCTTCAAAATCTTTTGGGCCGCGGTCGGCCGCTGCCGCCAGTGTCCCATGCAGGCGTTTCATGTCGACGTCCTTCTCACGCACGTCGTGATGGGATGGCATGATGAGGTGGGGCAACAGTGGCTGGGCCGCATTTTTCTCTTCCCGCGCCGGTTCAAGCGCGATGACCTCCCGCAGGATTTTATCCGGCCCCAACACGCCCAGCAAATCAAGCTGACTCCTTCTCGAGCTTTCCGCTCGATGGTCAGCAAGATTGACAATATTCCCCTGTCCGCGTCCTTCGATTGCTGAATGCGGAGAATCCACAAAGCTCCTGAGACCCTCCGAATGCCAGTGATACCGTCGTGCCTGCCTCTTGCCGCCGTTCATGCCTTGCTGGACCACGACCCATTTACCGTCATCAGTGACAATGAAGCCGTGCAGGTAAAGATCGAAACCATCCTGGACCGCAGCGCTATCAACTTTGGCGACCAGCCTGCTGGTGCGCGCAAGAGCGGCGCCATCAATTCCCACGCGATTGCCGATGGCCATCAGCTCGTCAGGAGTCTGCCTCGAATGCCTGCCGCGGCCGCCGCAGACATGAATGCCGAGTTCGCCGGCCATCGGATTAAGGCCCCGCTTCAACGCTCCGATGACACTTGTCGTGATGCCGGACGAATGCCAATCCATGCCCATGACTGCACCGAAAGACTGGAACCAGAACGGGTGTGCCATGCGGCTGAGCAATTCGTCGCGACCGTAGTGAATGACGATTGCCTCGGTGATGACCGCACCGAGCCGTGTCATGCGCTCGCCCAGCCATCGTGGGACGCGGCCACCATGAAGAGGAAGATCGGCGCTGCCGGCTCGTTGGACCATGTAAAGCTTATAAAATGGTTTGAGACGGCGAGACAACGATAAAGTTCTTGAAGCGCCGTAATGCGAGAATGGGCAAAGCTTTTTCTTTGCAGAGCGGCCGATTGTGTTGTCGCATTGTTTTCGCGCTGACCGGTGGGCGGTTGCCGTGAATCAATTTTTCCACCAAACCTCTACCAGGACAACAAGGAGGAAGGAATTGTTCAGGGTAATTGCGGGCGGACGTCAGAAGGAGCAAGAACGAGTGACAGAAGAGCCTTGCAAGATTTTGCAGGAGGGTCACAGGCGTCTTCGTAAAGCGGATATTCAGCGATACGAAGCGCGAGAGCGCGTCGCCGGAATCCCGATGCCGCTGTCGCTTAAACATTATAAGGTTCAAGTTGAGTACGTGATCGCCGCTTTGTCAAAGCTCGATCCGCTTCCACCCGATTACATGTCAGATGGCTATTGGCCATCCTTCGAGAATGCCGACCGGCAGTTTGGCCGCGAAGGTATGAAAGGATGAACACGCTTTGATAATCATCAATGGTCGTCGGATCTGCGCAATGTATCGATCGACTTCGCAAGACCCGGAAAAGCAAAGAAAACGACGTCGTTAGCGCAAAGCACACCACTTCTTGTTACGCGCGCCATTCCGTTCGGGGCTATTCGCAAAGGCCCGAGCGCTCTCATCCGACGCTCACTCCGACTATGTCCTCTATCGCCTGAAAAAGGGCCTTACAGGGACCTTTGTCCAATGGACTTACCTATGGGCGGGTGTACCATATGCTGGTGGTTGAACGACATGTATTGGTAGGTGACAATGGACATCGAGCCATTATTCGACGCCGTGATCGACCGCCGCAATGGGCAATACAAAGTGTCGATAAGAGACGGAGACATCACTGCAGAGCGTGTATTTTCTTCCGAAGAAACCGCCGAGCAGTTTAGGCAAGATGCCTACAACAGCCTGAAGACGAAATACGCCCAAAAGGGGTTGTGACCTTGCTCTAGGTTCGGTGAGCCTCAAACAAGTAGCTTCTTTCCAACAGGACCGCAGGCGACAATAAACTGGGTCGGTCAGAGAACGTCGATTTTTCCGACCATAGAGCATGCCCAGACCGTCTGGGCCGATGCATCCGAGGTCATGTGCGCAATCGACCAGCAGCGTGGCGTTATGCTCTCGGCACAGCTCCTGCAGAGCTGCCAAGTCAGGCGTGCCTAGTAGGCCAAGATGACAGGGACTGAAGAGAGGGCTTGCGGGCGAGCCAAGTCCGCCAGGGCGGATATTGCGCCTGACCATGTGACCTAAAACGCAAAAAAACAATTTGGAACTAACTTGACGCCCCAATCATTCTTGATTATATACTGAAACCTGTATAAAGGGAAGGCAAATGGAACGGCTTGTCTATGACAACGTCTTCGAGTCACTCGTTGACGACAAGGATGAAGCTGCCGATTTGAGCTTCCGGGCTGCCCTGATCTCCGCTCTCGTCGATCTAATCCAGGATCGCGGGTGGAAACAAGCAAATGCAGCAGAAGCACTAGGCATACCACAGCCAAGAGTTAGCGAGCTGATGCGGGGGAAGGTTCACCTATTCTCCGCTGATAGGCTCATTGGCTATCTGGCCCGCCTCGGCGTTCGCTTCAAACCATCCTTTGAACATCACAGAATAGTCTGCGATGTAGAAATGACAGAGGCCGCTTAACGCGGCCTAAGTTGTCTCTTATATCTCCTTTGCTTCTTCCGAGCGTTAACCTCTTTCATCATCGCCTTGAAGCGCTCGTCCACCGTCTTCATCGCTGCCCTATCGACCCCGTTTGTGGTTTTGGTGAAAGCGTGCAGCACGAAGACGGTATCTTCGTACTTGGCGCAGTATACTGCTCGGTAAGCCGGACTTCCGTTCTCGATCAGCTCTATCACGCCAGGTCCGATTCCACTTCAATGTTTAAAATCCGACAGGGGATCCTTGCCTTCTTGCACCCGCTGCAGGTCCGTCGCGAATTGGAGTCCGATCTCCTTCGGAAGAGCCTTCATCGCCTTCAGTGCGGAATTATTGACGTACTCTAAATTCAATTTTTTGGACATTTTCCCTCATCACTTCATAAAACCTCTCTTTCCAGCCACTCGATCCCAAGCCTCGCAAGCTTATTCGATGCGAAAGCCTACCAACAGCGGCAGGTGATCTGAGGCTCGACGTGCAAGCGGATCGAATACAATTGACGACGACCTTACCCGGATTTCCTGCGATACGAAGACATGATCGATACGCAAAAGGGGAAAGCGCGAAGGAAATGTCGGTCGAGGCTTTATTGTTGTCAATAATTGCGCATCTTGAAAGTGCATTGACAGCCGTTTGTAGGCGGAAGTCGAGGGTGTGGCATTCAGATCTCCGCAGACGATTGACGGCGAGGAACGAAACTCGGCATGTCCAATCCAGTCGTCGCCGAACAGCGCTGCGACCTGCCGGATACGGTCGCGGTTGCGAAGCCCTAGGTGTGTATTGAGAACGTTAAGCGGTTGCCCGTGAACATCGACCTGCACCCAGATTGCGCCGCGCGTTTCGCCGATCGAGGGGAGGGGTGCCGCCCTTATCAGGCGCACGGGCAGTGCCGTCAGAATGGCGTCGCCATAGCGTTCTTCCTCGACATGCAGTGCCGGGTGAAAGTGGGCGTTCATCTTTAGCAGCGTCGCAATAGTCGCTGCCTGGTCGACACCGCCGGTTCTTCTTCGGCCGACGTCCAGCTCCTGGAGTGCAATGATGTCTGCTTGAGTTTGCGCAATAACATCCGCAATCCGGTTCAGGTCAATTCTGCGGTCCGTCCCGACACAGCTGTGAACGTTGTAGGTGAGAATCTTGATCTCGCGTTGGTCGCGTGGGGGACATGAGGGTGGTGGTGTAGCCATTCAGCCGGAACCCGTCTGGCCCAATTTCGTTCCCAAAGACAAAGACATCAAACGGACGGATCCTTCATGTCGACAAGGCGCATCCTTTTCAATATTTTTCTCGTGTTCGGCCTGCTGCTTGCGGCCTACCTGCTCTACAAGGTCTTCAACCGGTATACCTTTGACGAGATCCTGCAATCGATTGACCGGATTCCCCGCTGGCGTCTGGTTTCCGGCTTTGCATTTTGTGCTCTTTCCTATCTTTGCCTCACGGGCTTCGATTGGATGGCTTTGCGATATGTTGGCCGGCCGCTGGCCTATCCGAAAGCAGCGATTGCCTCCTTCACCGCGCTTGCGATCGGCCATAATCTTGGCGTGGCCGCCCTGAGCAGCGGCGCCGTTCGATATCGCTACTACACACGATGGGGGCTGGACGCTGAGGAGGTCGCCAAAGTCGTCTTGTTTTGCGGGGTAACGGTCATGCTCGGGCTGTCTGCACTCGGAGGCATAGTCTGTCTCATAAATCCGACCGATGTCAGCAAACTGTTGGGTGTGAGCAGCAGCAATCCCTTCTGGATCGGTCTTGGCGTACTGTCACTGCCGGTAGCCTACGTCGTTCTTTCCGCCACGGTGCGCTCGCCATTGCGGCTCTGGAAATGGTGTTTCACAATGCCGAACATCAGACTTGCAGTTGGACAGATCGCGATTGGTACGCTTAACTTCACCTTCGTTGCCGCATGTCTGCATCAGGTCCTGGCAAGCGAGGCGCCGGTGAGCTTCGTCGAAAGCGCAACGGCGTTCGTCCTCGCCAACGTGGCCATTCTTGTCGCTCACGTGCCCGGCGGCCTCGGTGTGCTGGAGGCCACAGTCACGACCGTGCTTCCAGGGGCTGCATCGATCGGGGGGCTCGTGGCATTCCGCGTGATTTATTTCCTGGTGCCGTTGCTGTTGGGATTGCCCGTTTTCGCAATCAGCGAGTTGATAACCCGCAACGTGAAAAAGAAGCGGCTAGACAAGGGTCGCGAGAAACCGTCCGAGCCTCAAGCGCAACTTCTGTAGTGGCCAATAAGGCCGCCGGGGGTCGACAAGCGCGGACCCCGGCAAAAGGCCCGTCGCGCTGCAATCAGGATCGACCTCGTACTCTCTCAAGCCGCGCTCCCGGGTGTTCAGCGCAGCGATAGCTCCAAGCATTGATCGCGACTTCTCCACCTCACGGACCTCGGCAACGCTCGCGCTCAGGTGCTCCGCGATGAGGCGGTGGCGAAGTGACGTAATGGCCTCCTGATGGGCAGCGCAATCGGCTTCGAGTGCGAGATCGCACTCCGTATCCAGGCCTTCTGAACGATTGTTGAGGTTGGAGGATCCCACGCGTACGAAGCGGTCGTCGATGATAATGAGCTTCGAATGAACAGTGATTTCCTCCTCGCCGCCATTGTCGTCGGACGTGACGGCATACATCACCTTCAGTCGATCGAACCAATCGGCGCGCTTCAGACGCCGTATCAGGCGGTCGCGGTTGCTGCCCATGGCGAACTTCTCTATCCAACCGTGCGAGGTCTTTGTGACGATTACCGCGATCTCAGGCCCGTTCGGTTCCTTCAATCGCCTTGCAAGCGCCCGGCCGACGCCGGCGGACGCAAGATATTGAGTTTCGACATAGATATATCTCTTGGCTGCGGCGATGGCATCGCGCGTGAGCCGACGTGCCTCATAGCGTCCACGCTTGCCAATGAGGCCTGGTTCGGTCAGGGCGATAGCCGCGGGAGCTTGCATCATGTCGGCCGCCAAAGCTGGTCGGATGATCGTCGCATCGATCTCGGAAGACACACTCTCGCTGGTTGCCCTCTTCCAACGTCGTCTGGCCACATCACGGATCATTCCCGCTACCTCACCCGAAACCAGGCATTGAACATCGTGAACAGGCGGGTAGGGAGTACCGTCAGGGGAGAGTCTTAGAGGATTTGCACTCCGGTGGTCGGATTCGTCCCACCGTCTGGCTGTCAGGTCGATGCCACCCATGAAGGCGACACTTCCGTCGATTGAAACGAGCTTCTGGTGGTGGCAAGCACGCAGTGGATGTTTAAAATCGAAATTCAATGAGATCTGCGGATGTCTGGAGATTGGGCTCTGTCGAAACAGCCGCAATGACTTGCCCGAATAGATAGGACCCATCCCCCAAACCAGAATTCTGACCCTTAGTTGCGGGAGGTTATCCACTAGCGACAAGAGACGTTCGCCAAGTGTTTCGGTGCTTGAATGGGGTCGCAGGCGAATATCCGGGTTAAAATCCCAACCAATGATCCAGATCTCGCGCTGCGCTCGCCCAAGCGCGTCGTCGAGCGCAGAAAAGTATGCTTCGCCGTCGATCAGAAATGTAGCCTCATCAGCAACGCCAGTGCGCCAGGCGTTGCGTCCTTGGCGGACGATACTTCGTACAGGCTTTTGACCTGCCAAACGGCTTAGAGAAGGGAAGACAGTCCGGAAGCGATCCGGATTGGGGGCATTGTCTGCCAATCGATACTCGTGCATTTGGCGCTGTTTTTCCTGTAACGTCGTGGCGATTTTGATGTCTCGCGAAACGCGCGCGGCGAGCGGCGTGTTCCAGATCCGGCAAAAAAAATCGAGGGCCAGCTCAATACGATCGCAGTGGTGTCCGCCCAAACGTGCACCGTCCAACGCCGCGAAGGTAACGGCACGCCGGTTCCAACTTGTCGATGACTTGGCAACGGTTGCCCGCTCGATGACAGGGACGAAACGATGCCATCTCGCCCGGATTCACGACGTCCTTTCCTCACCTGCGCCGGGCGTTTGTCAGTTGACGCCTGACCGTTTTGACAGCGACGCCACGCTCCTGCCGAAATTGCCTGTTGTTGGTGTTTCGTGGACCAAAGGGCGCAATATGGAATTTATCAGTCGTTTCGTTGACCAGCCGATGCTTCAGGGGGCTTCGCGGGCACTCCAGATCTGGCATGAGAAAAGCCGGCGCTCCCCGGACGAGCTCGGTCCTGCTTGGGAGCTCATCGTGATTTCGTGCCTGATTGCTGTGAGCTGCTGGTTCCTCTCAGGAACTGGTTGGTTGATTGCGGCAAGTACCTTGATGCTTCTGTCATTGCGCCCCGCCTGGAACCTTCTGGCAGGGCCGAAGTGCGGTGACTATGACGCACGCGCCTATCGCGCAAGGGCGGCCCTCGCAATCAGGAAGCGAGAAACCGAGTGGTCGGCGCGGATGCTTGTGCTCCTGATTTCTGTCTGCCTGCCAATGATTGCTCGCGCAGGCGATCAATCCGGAGAATTGTTCATCCTCGGAGCGGGTGTCTGGTTCGTTTTGACTGTTCCCGTAAATGCATATCTGGCCGCCGCTGAGCCGCCGAAGCCCAATGATGGTGACTTCGCGTTCACCAGGAGCCGCACGCTGGCAGCTTTCTGACCCACTACTGGCCGGCCTCGGAACCAATCGCCTTTCGCTCCGTTTTCCTCTCGTCAAAATGACGGAGGTTGAAATGCTCTACTATGCTCTTGTATTTTTGGTGGTCGCATTGATTGCCGGTGTACTTGGTTTCGGCGGGATCGCTGGCGCTTCCGCATCGATCGCTCAGGTCCTATTCTTCATCTTTCTGGTTCTTTTTGTCGTCTCAATCGCAATGCGTGTGATCAAGCGATGAAGAATTCGTTGGAATGAGCCTCGCTCGGTGGCGGAAATCCGCCGCCGTGTCTGTTCGTGTGAGTTAGTGAGGAAAGCCTCCGCTTCGCGATGACGCGCGGAAAATTTGGAGAGACTAGGATGACTGCCGACACTACTGGACGCCCGGTCGCGTTCGACACCGACGAGGACTTACAGGAGCACTTGGCTTTGCTGGAGGCAGATGCTCACGCGGATGATCGGGTCGTACCTGATGCGCTTTCGCGGCGAACTTTTGGGGACGTTCACGCTGATTTTTTAGCAGTACAGGACGAAGTTGAGCATCTTCGTGCAAGGCTTTCCGTTGTTACACGGCAAGCTGAGACTGTAATCCGTTCACGTGCCGAATGGGCGGATGCGAGCGCGCATGCGCAACTCGGTGACTACCCATGGCTGAAACTGGCGGGAGCAATGGTTGGTACCTATGTCCTGGCAAGCCTACTTCGCACCATACCGCTCGGATCAGCACTCACTGCGGCCCTGCCGCTTGTGGCAGCAGCCATTCAACGCCGGACCGAAGGATAAGGACCTCCGACCGCCGCCGGAAGTTCAGGTCTGGGTCGATATGATTGTGTTCACCGAGACATTGCCGCCTAGTACACCACGTTTCAGGTCCGAACGTCCCCGCTCGATTTCGACAACCGTATAGAGCTTGTCGTCTCGAAAGGCACTTGCGTTCGATGTGGTGACATCCTCAGCTGGAGCAGCGTCAATCTCCATGAAATCAAGTTCCCGGCTCGCTGCTACAATACGAGCATCGCCAGCGGTTCGGGCCGCAACGATGACAATGCCATGGTTTGTGGCATTGTCCCACCGCGGATCATCTGGTGCGGCGATCGGTTCAAGCCGATAGACATTCAACGGCTCGTCCGGTGAGTACGTCTCGACTGCAGCAGCATCACGGATCTGGGCCTGACTCTCCGTCGAGCGACCAAAGGTCGTTCGACTGGTTGCATTATTAGATTCGTCCTGGCCCGTTTTGACGACGTTCGACATGGCTCGTTCTCCGTAAACTGCGCCTTTTGCTAACCTTGATCGTTGTCTTGCTTCACTTCTGAAATGTCGTAGTTGATGTTCCAGTCCTTGATCTTTTTGCTACCAGGGGGGACCTTTTTTCACGGTGGCATCCTGCGATCCGGTGACCACTGTGGGCTTGGCACTTCCAACGCCGTCGCTTTCGCGCTTTGCTTGCGATGGTGCGAAGGCCCCCTTCGCGTCTGTCGCGGGTTTCGATTTCATGATTTCCTCCATTCTCAGTCTTGAACCGACGCGGCCGACTTGGTTCCCTGGGTATTGCTGGCAATGGAAGGGCGCTAATCCCGTTAAAGGATTTCGGTTTGGAAATCTGCAACCGACGCCTTTCATCGTCCATCACAAGTGCGCGGGCGTTGACGACAGATCCCCAAGTGATTAGCCCGGTACTTCAAGTTCGATCATGAGATGCCGTCGCGCGCGATTGACACGGCTCTTGATAGTGCCGATCGGGCAATGGAAGTGATCGGCCGCCTCCTCGTAGCTGCGCCCATCAATGAAAATGAACTCAAAAGCGCTGCGATACTTGGCCGGCAGACTTGCACATGCCACCTCAAGCTCATGACCGCGAACCCTCCACTCCTGTTCGGGCGCGACGGCTCGCTTTAGCGACAAACCGTCCGCCATCCCAACGATCTCCCGTTTCGCAATCCGATACCGTGTACAAAAACTGTTGCGCATAATGGTGAATAGCCACGATTTCAGCCGCGTCCCCTCCTTGAAATGATCAAGGTTCGACAGAGCCTTAACAAGTGTTTCCTGTACAAGGTCATCTGCGTCGTTGGGATGCCTATAGAAAGTACGGGCAAATGCCCGTAGTGCCGGAATGAGCTCGGCAATTTCCTCGCTCATCGAGCCGGGAGAAATGGGTGCGGTCATTATCTCTTCCCCGCAACGGATACTCGAAGAAAAACCTCAAATGAGTGTTTGGTTCCAGCAAAACCGAATTGGTGCGATACCGCACGCTCGGGGCCGACCTCGGTCTATCGGAAGGCTACTATTACCGTCCGTTACCGTACGCGACGTCATGATTGACCTCTAATATATGGAAGTTACGATGGCTCCCGACCAAGCAACGGGAGAATGAATTTGACCTTCATGCGATGGCTTCGGGATGCAGATATGGCGATGCTCTCACGTTCAGTTCAGACCTGGTACAAGCATTTTGACGCCAAACCGGACGAAAGAGCTTCCGAGGTACTTTGCGAAGCGGCCATAGATCTCTTTCACCAGGGTCATAACACCCAGGATGAACTGGTCACCCTTCTGATTTCTCGATATCCGGGCCCTGAGGCGATCCTGATCAACGCTCCTACGTCGGCGTCCGTACACTGAGAACTACTGTCGCAAAATTCTTGCCCTGAGTTTAAGAAGCACTGCACCTTCTCTCAGTATTCACGATGCCCTGCCGACACTGATCGCGCGGGCAAGGCGCGCGCCCTTATGATGTCAGTATCTGTTTGGCATCGAAGGGGAACAACGCCTCGTCCCAAGCATTCCTTCTCGCCAGTGCAGGAGGACGTCATGCAGCTTCTCGAAACCCATGTGGGCTCTGTTGTCGATGGAAAGCTCACGGTCGAATTTGTCGGCGAGGGAGGCGAACTTGTTTCAGTCAGGGTGGTAACCGATGACCGCAGTCTCGGGGGAGAGAGCGCCGTGCGACGCGCCAAGGAGGTCCTGGTACAGCTTACGGCATTCGGAACCGACGGCAACGCCACCACTTTCGAACCTGTCGCTGCCGCCTCCCGAGCGACTCCGAGCGATCCCACGGAGCGCGACGAGGGACAATAGATGGCTAAGCCCGTTGCACTTGTCACAGGAGCGGGATCGGGGATCGGGCTGGCGACGGCAGAGAAACTGGCGCAAGCCGGCTACGATCTGTTCCTTTTCGATCTGGATCCAAGCGCACTCGATGCACTCAAGAAGCGCCTTGAAAAAACCGGGACGACGGCAATAGCAATGGCAGGCGACGTCGCGTCGGAGCAAGATATGGAGCACGCGGCAGGTAAAATCTTGGAAGGTTTCGGACGCCTCGATGCGGTCATCGCAAATGCCGGCATAAATGGCGTATGGGCACCGATCGATGACCTCACACCCGCGGAATGGGATACAACCATTAATGTCAACTTGCGTGGGACCTACTTGACCCTGAATAAGATGGTTCCGTTACTGAAGCAGTCAGGGGGAGGAGCGATCGTCATCGTTTCTTCCATCAACGGGGTGCGCACATTCACGACACCAGGTGCAACCGCTTATAGCGCGACCAAAGCCGCCCAAGTCGCCATGGCCCAGCAGCTTGCCCTCGAGCTCGCCCGCCATGCAATTCGCATCAATGTCGTATGTCCTGGCGCGATCGAGACCAACATCGAAGATTCGACCGGGGTTCGACACAGGGAGGAGTCGGAGGTACCGGTGATCTGGCCGGAAGGTACCGTTCCGATCTCGGGAGGGGAGCCGGGGCGGGCTGGCGATGTGGCCGACTCCATCCTTTTCTTGGTGAGCACGGCCTCTCGGCACATCACTGGAAGCCCGGTCTTCGTCGACGGTGGACAGGGGTTGCTGCGATGAAAGACTGGGAATTTTTTTGGGGACCAGCCTCCAATCCCGACGGGTCAACCATCCTCAGGCTTTGGGCGCCGACGCAGGCGCGAATCTCTGTCGCGATCGATGATCGGCAGGTACCAATGGACCGGGCTGATGATGGCTGGTTTTCCGTTACGGAAACCTTGGCCGACGATGCGGACTATTGATTTGTCCTTGCGGACGGCACACGTGTTCCGGACCCGGCCTCACGGCGGCAAAGCGCCGGGGTGCTCGGACCATCTTGCCTCTGGGGATCCGACTTCAATTGGAAGGTACCTTGGAAGGGCCGTCCCTGGGAGGAGGCCATAATCTACGAGATTCATATTGGCACATTTACAGCCGAAGGAACGTTCGCGGCTGCAGAAAAGCACCTGCATCGGCTTGCGGAACTAGGTGTTTCGGCCGTCCAGATCATGCCGCTCGCACAATTTCCAGGCACAAGAGGGTGGGGATACGACGGCGTCTATCCCTATGCTCCTCATAATTCCTATGGTTCGCCAGACGACGTCAAAAGCTTTGTGGACGAAGCCCATCGATATGGCCTCATGGTCTTTCTTGATGTCGTTTACAACCACTTCGGACCAGAGGGGAATTTTCTGCCGCTTTATGCAGCAGAGTTCTTTCGTAAAGACGATCCAACACCATGGGGCCCGAAGATTGCGTTCGAAAGGGAGCCTGTGAGGCGCTTTTTCATCGACAACGTGATCTATTGGCTTGATCAATTCCGTTTCGATGGATTGAGGTTCGATGCCGTAGACCAAATTGAGGATCGAACCGACCCGCACATACTGAAAGAGATTTCTGAAAAGGTTCGCGCGCGCTTTCTGGATCGTCATGTGCACTTGATCACGGAAAACCCTGCCAATGCCACCAATCTTCTCTCTCGAGATGGCGGGCCCTTATACATTGCGAGGCCGGTGCATCGGTTATGATGCACCGGCCTCGTTTGCCATTGAGGTGATTGCAACACCGCAGTGACGATGCGCAGAGCGGTTGGTCCTAGCGGGCCTGAACTTTCGTTCGTAAAAAAGCAGAACCCTTTGCGCATTTCGAGGCTTCGTCGAACCGTTGAGAGAGCTTCGCGCTCGCGTATAAGGGAGACATCGCCTCATGACCTATACTAGCCGCTTTATCGGCATCGACATATCGAAATCGTCCTTCGACATCTGCGTGCTTCCCGACATGCAC
>NZ_JDWI01000045.1:0-33672 GCF_012932765.1 Rhizobium sp. 57MFTsu3.2 | reverse complement strand
CAGGTAGCCAATGAACAGCGCCTTGAACATCAAGGTCGGATCGAGCGGCGGGCGGCCGTTGTCGGCGCAATAAAGCCCCGCAACACGATCATGGATGAAGGAAAAGTCGATCACCGCGTCGATCTTGCGCAGCAGGTGATCCTTCGGCACCAGACTGTCGAGCGTCACCATCTCAAGAGCCGTCTGGGTGGGGGCAGGTTTCTTCAACATGTCCCAATGAATCACAAACCCCCAGACGGTGCCAGGGGTTTGTCAGCAATCTGAGGGCGGCCTTCGGGCCGCCCTTCTGCTTTTTATGCGCGAATTGATATGAGCAAGCTCAAGATTGTCGGGGGAACGCGCTGCGCGCTGTCGCTCGACGCGCCCCCTAAATATCGTAGGTATGGGCGGCGTTGATCGTCGAGATGAAGCGTTTGGTGCGCTCTCGCTCCGGCGCCGTGAAGATGTTCCTTGCGCTTCCCGTCTCGACCACACTGCCGGCCTCGAGGAAGACAACGTCGTTGGCGATCTTCGAGGCAAGGCGCAGGTCATGCGTCGCCATCACCATCGTCGTGCCCTCGCGGGCGAGACGGCCAAGAACATCGACGACTTCGGCGGAAAGCTCGGGGTCGAGCGCCGACGTCGGTTCATCGCAGAGAAGAACTCGCGGAGAGGGAGCGAGCGCGCGGGCGATTGCGACGCGCTGCTGTTGTCCACCCGAGAGCGTCGAAGGCCAGGCGTCGGCCTTGTGCGCCATGTTGACCTTTGTCAGCAATTCCATCGCCCGTTCACGCGCCTTTTCCTTCGGCCACTTGAGCACGGTGATTAGGCCCTCCATTACATTCTCGATGGCCGTCTGATGCGGAAAGAGCTGGAAGTTCTGGAATACCATTCCGGTCTGCCGGCGGATCTTCTGGATCGCCTGCCAGCCGGTCTTCTGGCCCAGCGTAAAGCTTATTTTCTCGTCGCCGAGGCGGATCGTGCCTGCTGTCGGGATCTCCAGCAGGTTGATGCATCGCAGCAGCGTGCTCTTGCCTCCGCCCGAGGGGCCGACGAGTGCGGTGACGCTGCCTTCCGGAATCCGGATGCTGATGTCTTTCAGGATGACGGCGTCGCCGAAGCGCTTTTCGATATGGGAAAGCTCGATCATGCGTTTGCCTCCAGCATGCCGCCATAGCGCGCGAAGCGACGCTCGAGGCGAACCTGCAACGCTGATAGGACGGAGCTCAAAGCAAGGTATATCAATGCGGCCTGGATGTAGAGGATGAGCGGCTCGTAAGTGGTCGCGACGATGCGCTGCGCAGCCTGGAACAGCTCCGGGACCGTAATGGCGGCCGCCAGCGACGTGTCCTTCACCAGCGAGATGAACGTATTGGAGAGCGGCGGTACAGCAACGCGCCCGGCCTGGGGCAGGATCGTGCGGCTCATCGCCTGGCGCCAGCTCATGCCGATCGAATAGGCCGCTTCCCACTGCCCCTTCGGCACGGAGGAGATGACGGCGCGGATGATTTCGGAGCTATAGGCGCCGATGTTGAGGGTGAAGCCGATCAGTGCTGCCGGAAAGGCGTCGAGCAGGATGCCGATGCTCGGCAGGCCGTAAAAGATGACGAAGAGTTGCACCAGCAGCGGTGTGCCCCTGATGGCCCAGACATAGAAGCGCGCGATGGCGGCGATCGGCGCCGGCGCGAAAAGCCGTGCGATTGCCGTCAGCAGTCCAAGGATGAGACCGAGTGTGAATGACAGGAGCGTCAGCGGGATCGTGAAGATCAGGCCGGCCCAGAGGAGCGGACCAAGCGACTCCGCCATCAGTTGAAGCCAGTGCGGCAAGGTTCAATCCTCAAAGAAGATGCGTCCAGCGAGGTTTCGCTGAACGCTTTCTCGGGAACATATAAAGGATGTGGCGGCGGCAGCAAGCCGCCTGCGTTTCGAGTTACTTCGAAACGTCCTGACCGAAGTACTTGTCGGAGATCTTCTTGTAGGTGCCGTCGGCCTTGATGTCGGCCAGTGCCTTGTTGATGGCTTCCAGTAGCTCCGGCTCACCCTTGCGGATGATGATGCCGGAAAAATCGGCATTTTCCTGCTGGGCGACGATCTTCACCGGAGCGTCAGGCTTGTGCTTCTTGAAGTCGAGGAAGGAGAGGCTGTCGTTGATCGTCGCGTCTGCACGCTTGGTCAATACGAGCTGGATCGACTGGTCGAAACCATCGGTACCGACGAGTTCTGCGCCGGACTGTTCGGCAAGCTTGCCGAAGTTGCTGGTCAGCGACTGAGCCGACTTCTTGCCCTTCAGGTCCGCAAAGCCCTTGATGCTGTCGTCGCCGTCGCGAATGATGAGAACGGCCTTGGATGCGATGTAGGGCTCGGAGAAATCGTACTTCTGCTTGCGGGCTTCGGTGATACCGACCTGGTTGATGACCGTGTCGTAGCGCTTGGCATCAAGACCGGCGATCAGGCCGTCCCATTTGCCTTCGACGAATTCGGCCTTGACGCCGAGCTTGGCAGCAACCGCCTCGCCGATCTCCACGTCGAAGCCGACCAGCTTGCCGCTATCGTCATGATAGGTGAACGGGGCGTAAGTACCCTCCGTGCCGATCTTGAAGACACCCGCAGACTTGACGGCGGCGAGGTTTTCGCCGGCAACGGCGGGAAGAAGGGCGGCGGCCTGGATCAGTGCTGCAGCGGCGATGGTCTTCAGGAGGTTCATTTTTTTATCCAATTCACAGGGTGTTTGATGCACGAAAAATCGCAGAAAAGCTGATCGCTGCGAAGCGTAGAAAACTGCGAAGAAAATCGGCATCTGCGAATATTTTTCTCATTTATCACAGATTTGGCGCGCCCTGTTT
The DNA here is from genome assembly GCF_012932765.1 of Rhizobium sp. 57MFTsu3.2. NCBI lineage: Bacteria > Pseudomonadati > Pseudomonadota > Alphaproteobacteria > Hyphomicrobiales > Rhizobiaceae > Rhizobium > Rhizobium sp. 57MFTsu3.2. Next base: position 30,850 of record NZ_JDWI01000045.1, on the reverse strand, counting down.
CAGTTTGTGAAGATCGAGATAGCGCACCACACTTGCGTGCACGTTTGTATCCGTTTATGCATGTTTTTATCAGTTTTTGATCAACCAGGCTGAAGTCGGCATGAACATGAACGAACTTCTCCTGCAGGAGCGCCAAAGCGTCATCCTGCGGAAGCTACAGAGTGATGGTCGGGTGCTAGCCGCAGATCTTGCAGTTGAATTCCGTGTATCCGAAGACACGGTCCGCAGGGACCTGCGCGAGATGGCAGCTGCCGGCCTGTGCGAGCGCGTCTATGGTGGCGCGTTGCCGGTTGCGCCCGCCGGTGGGAGCCTTGGCCACCGGGCAGGGATCGCGCGGGATCGCAAGCAGGCGCTCGCCGTCGCCGCTGTGTCGCAGATCGTTCCCGGCTCGACCGTGTTTTTCGATGCGGGCAGCACCAACCTCGCAATTGCGACGGCCCTGCCAATGGATTTGACCCTAACGGCAGCGACCAACGCGCCAGCGATCGCCGCCGCCTTGATCGAGAAGCCGGCGGTTAACGTGATCCTGATCGGCGGGCTTATTGACCGGCAGGTCAGCGGCGCGCTCGGCGCGAAGGCCATGCGCGACATGGAGTCCCTCTCGCCCGATCTTTGCATCCTCGGTGCTTGCGGGATAGATCTGACGGCTGGCGTGACGACTTTCGGCTTCGAAGATGCTGAATTCAAGCGTTTTGCAGCATCGCGAAGCAAGAAGGTTTTGGTCGCCGCGACGTCCGACAAGTTCGGCACTGCCGCGCCGCACAGTGTACTTCCGGTGGCGCAGTGCGAATGCCTGGTGGTCGAGCAGGACGCCGACCCGGCCATGCTGGCGCGCTATCGCGACAGCGGCTGCAGGACGATCGTGGCTGGCGGAACGACGTAACTATCATTCAATAAACGCGTCGGGCGCGAGTGCCGACGTCGAGACACTGTGGGAAGAGACATGGATAACCACGTTAACACAGCGCCGATGGTCAGAAGCGGCTACGTAACGAAGAACAGGATAGCGGTTTCGCTGCTGTTTCTCATCAACGGCTTCATCGTTGGCTGCTGGGCGCCGAAAATTCCCGAATTCGCAGAGCGCCTGCAGCTGAGCAAGTTTCAGTTGGGTCTGATGATCCTGGTTCTTGGTGTCGGTTCGCTTACCCTGATGCCAATCGCGGGGGCGCAAATCGCGCGCTATGGCTCGAAACTTGTCGCGCAGATCGCTGCGGTGTGCCTTCTGCCTGCGCTGCTTGCACTGACGCTTGCGCCGAACGTTGCGACAGGGGCGATCTCGATCTTTTTGTTTGGCGGCTTCATGGGCGCCATGGACGTTGCCATGAATGCGAATGCGGTTGCGGTCGAGCAATCGATGCGGCGGTCGATCATGTCCTCGTGCCACGCCTTTTGGAGTTTGGGCGGTTTGATCGGTGCCGGCCTCGGTGGCCTGCTGATCGCCAAGGTCGGCGTGCTCTGGCATGCGCAGATTGCGACTGCGCTTGCGGCGATCGTTTTGGGTATCGCCTGGAGGATGATCCTTGCGGACCCTCCGCATCCCGACGAGAAGAAGGAAAAGCTCCGGCTGCCTCTGGTGCCGCTGCCATGGCTGATCGGATTGATGGCGCTGTTCTCGATGGTTCCCGAGGGCGCTGTGCTGGATTGGGGCGCGCTCTACCTGCGTGAGGAACTGGGAGCATCGGTGGCGCTTTCCGGCTTCGGCTTTGCGGCGTTTTCGCTGACGATGTCGGTCATGCGGTTTGGCGGCGATCTTGTTCGCGACCGGCTTGGCGGCGTGATGACGCTTCGGATCTGCACGCTGTTTGCAATATCAGGCATGCTGCTCGCCGCCTTTGCGCCCAATGCGGAAATTGCGATCCTGGGCTTTGCGCTTTGCGGGATCGGGATCTCGAACATGGTCCCGATTGCCTTTTCGGCTGCCGGCAATATTCCGGGCCTGCGCGCCGGCATTGGCCTCTCGGTGGTAACCACTATGGGCTATTCCGGCATGCTGGTGGCTCCGTCGGCAATCGGTTTCGTGGCGGAGCATATCGGCTTCAGCGTCGTCTTCATGGCTTTGCCGGTGTTGCTGGTCGTCGTGCTGCTGTTTTCGAACCTTGCACGCTATGCCGACGGCATATCGGGTGGCGGTCACTGAGACGGCTCCAAGCAAAAGTGATGTGCGGGGCGGTTGACAACAAAGCGGGCATGATCCACCTGAAAGACACGAAATTCAGGGGTTCAAGAACTCTATATGTCTTCTGCTGCAGATTTTGATCCGAAGCCGCGCCGCGCATCCGTTGCGGTCGATGTTGGTGGCGTCATCGTGGGTGGTGGTGCGCCTGTTGTCGTCCAGTCGATGACGAATACCGACACTGCGGATATAGACTCCACCGTTGCGCAGGTGGCGGCTCTTTTCAAAGCGGGGTCCGAGATTGTCCGCATCACCGTCGACCGCGACGAGAGCGCTGCCGCGGTTCCGAAGATTCGCGAACGGCTGCTGCGCCTTGGCATGGACGTCCCGCTCGTCGGTGATTTTCACTACATCGGCCACAAGCTTCTTGCCGACCATCCGGCCTGCGCCGAGGCACTGGCGAAATACCGTATCAATCCGGGCAACGTCGGCTTCAAGGACAAGAAGGACAAGCAGTTCGGCGACATCATCGAGATGGCGATCCGCTACGACAAGCCGGTGCGCATCGGTGTGAACTGGGGTTCGCTGGATCAGGAGTTGCTGACGGCGCTGATGGACCAGAACGCCGAGGCTGGCTCACCGCTTTCGGCGCGTCAAGTGACGCGTGAGGCAATCGTGCAGTCCGCCTTGATCTCGGCCAATCTGGCCGAAGAGATCGGCCTTCCGCGCAACCGCATCATCCTGTCCGCCAAGGTCAGCCAGGTCCAGGATCTGATCGCCGTCTATTCGATGCTCTCCGAACGCTCCGACCACGCCCTGCATCTCGGCCTTACCGAAGCCGGCATGGGCAGCAAGGGGATCGTCGCTTCATCGGCTGCCATGGGCTATGTGCTGCAGCAGGGAATCGGCGATACGATCCGCGTGTCGCTGACGCCGGAGCCGAATGGCGACCGGACGCGCGAAGTGCAGGTTGCCCAGGAGCTGCTGCAGGTGATGGGCTTCCGCCAGTTCGTGCCTGTCGTTGCGGCTTGTCCCGGCTGTGGGCGCACGACCTCGACCGTATTCCAGGAATTGGCGCAGAACATCCAGAACGACCTTCGCAAGAACATGCCGGTCTGGCGCGAGAAATATCCGGGTGTCGAAGCGCTGAACGTTGCGGTCATGGGCTGCATCGTCAACGGACCAGGTGAAAGCAAGCACGCCGACATCGGCATTTCCCTGCCCGGCACCGGCGAAACGCCGGCTGCGCCCGTGTTCATCGACGGCAAGAAGGCGTTGACCCTGCGCGGGCCGAACATCGCTTCTGACTTTGAGGCGCTCGTGGTCGACTACATCGAAAAGCGCTTCGGGCAGAAGACGGCCGCCGAATAAGCGCCAGCCGGAAGCGTTCAGATTCGGCTGGTCAGCAGCTTCAGCCCCGCGACACAGTAGAAGGCGGCCATGGCCCCCTCGATCCAGCGGCGTATGTTGCGGTAGATCTTCAACGCATGTGGTGTCGAGAACAACACGGCGTAGCCCATGAAGACGGTAAAGCCTGTCACCATGCACACTCCGATGATCAGGCCGGCGACGGGTGCCGGCGCGCCCTGCGGCATGCCGAGGGCGATGATCGCCAGCCACGCGAAGATGGCCTTCGGGTTGGTGATGTGGATACCATAGCCGCGCAGCAACTGGGCCCGCGTCGAAAGGTTTCTCTGCACGACAGCTGTCGGCAGGTCATTGTTGGCGCGTACGGCCTTGAAGGCCTTGTAGGCGAGATAAAGCAGATAGAGGCCGCCGAAGACCTTCAGGATCTCAAGCGCGATGGCGTAGGTCTGGAGGATGGTCGCAAGACCGAGAGCGGCGGCGCAGGCCCAGGTGAACGAACCCGCGAAGATGCCAAGCGCGATGGTCATGCCTGCCTTCCGGCCGTGCGTCATCGACGTCGACACGATGGCCATGATTGCCGGACCAGGGCTGATGACGGCGATCAGATAGGCGACGTAGGCCGGCAGGATCTGCGGCAGGTAGGTCAGGATCTCATGCATCTTGCGTCTCTTGTTCGGCCACTCGGCTATTGCCGGTTTTTTTGCCCCGGCTCCACGCGAACGACAAGGGACTGCATCTCGTCAGGTGGCGGAAATATTGTCTAGGTGACGCTTTTTCAGCTCTTGCGTCCGGCAATGAAGCGAGCTGCTTCAGTCAGAACTGTGCCGCGCCCGGCATAGGGAGACAGCAGTGCTTCGGCCTCGCGCACATGCTCGGCAAGCTTGGCTTCCGCCCATGCCATGCCGTGCAGTGCCACCAATGTGCCCTTGCTGCGACCGGCGTCCTTACCCGTCGCCTTGCCCATTGTGGCTGCATCGGAGGTGAGATCGAGAATGTCGTCCGCGAGCTGGAAGGCGAGGCCGATCCTCTCGCCGAACTGACGCAGTCGTGTACGATCCTCCGGCGAAGCGCCGGCAATGATGGCGCCGGCTTCGCAGGCAAAGCGGATGAGCGCGCCTGTTTTCATGGCCTGCAGCGTCACGATGCCTTGTTCGTCCGGCGCCTGCTTCTCGGCGGCAAGGTCGAGTGCCTGACCGCCTGCCATGCCTCCGATGCCTGCGGCTCGCGCCAGCGCGAGCGTCAACGCCACTTTGGCGGCATCAGGCAATTTCGTTTCGGGCGCAGCGATGATGTCAAAGGCATAGGTGAGCAGACTATCGCCAGTGAGGATGGCGGTCGCCTCGTCATAGGCGATGTGCACGGTCGGCTTGCCTCGACGCAGGTCGTCGTCGTCCATTGCCGGCAGATCGTCGTGAACCAGCGAATAACAGTGCACGCATTCGAGTGCCGCGCCCACACGCAGCGCCGCGTCTCTGTCCCCGCCGAGCAGCGATGCCGCCTCGATGACCAGGAAAGGGCGGAGCCGCTTGCCGCCGTTCAGGCTGGCATAGTGCACGGCTGAACGCAGCCGTTCCGGACGGGCGATCTCGCCGTTCAATACGGATGACGACAGCAGGGTGTCGAGCGCAGCCTCGACCTCGCGCGCGGTGGCCGTCAATCTGGCTTCGAATGTTTCAGAGCTTGCGTCCATGGCGCGCTGTTTGGCATGAGCTGCCTTCCCTCTGCAACGGAATTGTCGATCATCCGGCGAAGATTTCCTTTGTCTCTGGCAATGCCAGTTCGCAAACGGTATGGAGGAGAAGGGCAAGAGACTGGGTCGGGGAATTGGACATCACGCCGGAGAGAGAGGAAAGCATGACCGTGCCGTTTCACAGGCACGCGTTGTTTTGGCTCAAGGGCCGGCCCGTGATCATGCGCATCGCTCTCGCACTGGCGGCGCTCGTCATTCTTCCCTATGTCCTGATTGTCCTCTATCTGCTGCCTTTCGTTCACCCCGTTTCCACGCTCATGCTTCGCGATCTGGTGCTGCTGCGCGGCTACGACCGGCAATGGGTATCGCTCGACGATATCTCGCCGGTTCTCGTCCAGTCGGTGATGATGTCCGAGGATGGACAATATTGCTTCCACGGCGGTGTCGATTGGGGCGAGATGCGGATGTTGTTGGAGGATACGCTGAGCGGCCAGGCGACCCGTGGCGGAAGTACGATCCCGATGCAGACGGTGAAGAACCTGTTCCTCTGGAATAGCCGGTCCTTCGTTCGCAAGGCGATGGAGCTGCCGTTGGCTGTGACCGCGGATTTCGTCTGGTCGAAGCGGCGCCTGATGGAGATCTATCTCAACATTGCCGAATGGGGGCCGGGGGTATACGGCATCGAGGCCGCGGCACGTCACCATTTCAACGTGCCGGCATCGAAATTGACCAGTCGGCAGGCCGCTCTTCTTGCCGTGTCGCTTCCCAACCCCTTCGATCGCAACGCCGGCAAGCCCGGGCGTGGCTTGCGACGGCTCGCCGGCCTGATCGAGCGGCGCGCGCGAGGGTCGGGCGATTACATCAGATGCATTTATGATTGATATCGCAATAAGTCGTTGGTGCTCATGAGTGTCATCTGGCATTCGTGCTTTAAAATTATGGACGGAAATCCCGCCATCAACGACCGGACTGCCAGCGATGATTTCTGCCCCTTCGCCCAGCCTTCTGACCTATTCCGCCATTCATAATCCTGTCCCGCCGAGGCATCTCGGGACCCGCTACGACGCAACTGGGACGTTTCTGCGCGAGCCCGGCAATACGGTAGTCTGTCATCTGGTCGAGGGATCGCGCTCGCAGCGGGCGATCGTTGAAGCGCGTGAGACGTTTCTGGCGATGCCGGAAGCTTCGCAGTTCGCCTTCACGCCGATCTCCAGCCTGCACATGACCCTGTTTCAGGGTATTATCGAGTATCGCCGCACGCCGCCTTATTGGCCGGCGGATGTGGCGTTTGACACTGGGATCGAGCGCATGAACGAGATCTTTCTGGATCGGTTGCAATCCTTCGAGCCACTGGGCCCGTTTGAGGTTGAAGTCACGGAGGTCACGCCGGTCGGACTTACGGTGGACGGCATTACCGCAGCGGACCGGCGGACCATGAAGGAATGGCGGGATGCGTTCGCCCCTGTGTTCGGCTACCGGCACCCGGATCATGACACCTATGCGTTCCACGTCACATTCTGCTATCCGATCGCAAGGCTGCCGGAAGCGGCGCTCCGGGCATGGCAGGCGATGCTCGATGGCGCGCTTGCCACACTGCGCGAAACCGCTCCGGTGATAGAATTGAAGCCTCCGGCCTTCTGCTCTTTCGACGATATGAACCATTTCGAGGAGCGGCTTGTGTTCGCGCCTGCAGCGTAAAGGGAGATTTCATGGACAAGCTCACGCTCTATATCGGCAACAAGAACTATTCGTCCTGGTCGCTTCGGCCATGGATCGCCATGACGGCCGCCGGCATTCCCTTCGAGGAGGTGCTGGTTCCCTTCGATTTTCCCGCCGGCAATCCTCGCTTCAGGGAGTTCTCGCCAACGGGGCAGGTTCCTGTGCTTCTGCACGGCGAGGTTCGTGTCTGGCAGTCACTGGCGATCATCGAATATGTTGCCGAGCTCTTCCCGGAAGCCGGGCTATGGCCAAGGGAGCGTGGGAAGCGAGCGGTCGCGCGCGCTGTTTCCATGGAAATGCTTGCGGGTTTCGGAGCCCTGCGGAGCGCCTGCCCGATGAATATCCGGCGGCCGAAGGGTAAGATCGCGCTTGCTGATGGGGTCATGGCCGATGTCGCCCGCATCGAGACGATCTGGCGCGACCTGCGCGCCCACTCCGGCGGGCCGTTCCTTTTTGGCGGTTTTTCAGGCGCCGACGCGATGTTCGCGCCAGTTGTCAGTCGTTTCGATGTATACGACCTGGTATCTGCCGGCGACACGCTCAGTTATATTGCAGCCATCAAGGCGCATCCGGCCTGGAAAAAGTGGGAAGAGGCGGCGCGATCCGAGCCCTGGATTGTCGAGGAAGACGAGGTCTGACCCTTGAATCGCAGGAATCTCAAAAAATAAGCTTGGGGACTGGTCAAGGCCCCTCAAGGCATGTATAAGCGCGCAAAATTTCCGAAATCGCGATACGTCGTTTCGGCCGCCAGTCTGGCCGTAGGATGTGTTTGCCCGTGAAGTGGAGTAAGAGAAATGGCTGTACCGAAGAGAAAAACGAGCCCGTCCAAGCGCGGTATGCGCCGCTCTGCCGACGCGCTGAAGGCTGCGACCTACGTTGAAGACAAGAACTCCGGCGAACTGCGCCGTCCGCACCATATCGATCTGAAGACCGGTATGTATCGCGGCCGTCAGGTTCTGACGCCGAAGGAAAGCGCATAATACATTTGCGCTCTGTCTGAGTAAGACTTGCGAGGTCGGCCATGTGCCGGCCTTTTGCTTTTTCCGACGACAAATACATTCTTTGGATGGCTTGAAGTCACGCGGCGATTTACGGCACTATTCTCTCGCTGGGGGAGATTTGCCACATGTTCAATGCTGTGCCGCTGATGGTTATTCCGTTCATTCTCTACAATATGTCGATGCTGGGCTTGATGGGCGGCGGCGGGCTTCCATCGCTCGAAAACGATGTCATCGTTTTGTCGATGATTTCGGGGGCCATGTGGAGCATGTCGCTCGGCGACCTCTTCATCGTCATCGCGCTTGCAGTTCTGTTCTTCGAAATATTGAAGGCGACCCGCAATGACGGCAGCCTTACCAATCACATATTGTCGATGCTCGTCTTTATTGCCTTCCTGGTCGAGTTTCTCCTCGTCCAGGATGCGGCCACCCAGGTTTTCTTCATCCTGATGACGATTGTGTTGATCGATGTGATTGGCGGCTTTGCCGTATCTATTCGCACCGCCAGGCGCGATGTTTCGATCGGGCTCTGACGCTTAGAGACTATCGAGTTTGTTCTGAAGGGCGCGCAGCTGTTCCTTCAGCTCGTCGATGTCCTTTGCTTCCGCCTTGCGGCTCTCCTTGGCCGGCGGCGTCATGAACGGTGAAAACATCTGCATGGCCTGCTGGAACATCTCGGTATTGCGACGGACCTGGTCTTCGACCAGCTGCATCGGCAGTTGCAGGTTCTTGCCGATCGGCGTTTCGCCGAAAGCGCGCGTGACCTGCTCGCGCATCTGCGCCTGCTGTTCGGTAAAGGCGCGCATGGAGTGTTCCAGGAAGCTCGGAACGACCATCTGCATCTGGTCGCCGTAATAGGTAATCAGCTGGCGGAGGAACGAGATCGGCAGGAGCGTGTTGCCCGTCTTGGATTCCTGTTCGAAAATGATTTGTGTCAGTACCGAGTGGGTAATGTCGTCCCCGCTCTTTGCATCCTGGACCGTAAAATCCTCCCCCTTCTTTACCATCTCCGCCAGGTCTTCCAACGTTACGTAAGTGCTGGTGCCTGTGTTGTAGAGGCGGCGATTGGCGTATTTCTTGATTACGATCTGCCCGTCATTCTTCGCCATATCAGTCTCCCGAAGCCCGTCTGATTGTTATGGAAATTCCTCCACGGAGGAATGTAGACGCAAACGAAGCCCAGTGACAATCTCTTTGTGCGATGCGGCAACCCCTTTTGCAGCAGAGATAATTTGCCCCAGCGTAAGCAGTGCCTAAAATTGAATGTTAGCGTCTTGTCGTTTGACTTGGCGCTGAAGCTTTGTCAGTTTCCTCTGTATCTGATGGAGTTAACAGGAGATCGTCATGTCGAGTTCATCCATCGTCATCGCTAGTGCAGGCCGCACAGCCGTTGGCTCATTTAATGGCGCGTTCGCCACCGTTCCGGCCCATGAACTGGGTGCGGCCGCGGTCAAAGGTGCGCTGGAGCGTGCAGGCGTCGATGCCAGCGAAGTCGATGAGGTCATTCTCGGCCAAGTTCTTCCGGCTGGCGAAGGCCAGAACCCGGCCCGCCAGGCCGCCATGAAGGCGGGCGTTCCCAAGGAGGCGACAGCATGGGGCGTCAACCAGCTCTGTGGCTCCGGTCTTCGGGCGGTGGCGCTCGGCATGCAGCAGATCGCGCTCGGTGACGCAAAGATCATCGTCGCCGGCGGTCAGGAGTCGATGTCGATGGCGCCGCATGCTGCGCATCTGCGCGGCGGCGTCAAAATGGGCGACATGAAGATGGTCGACACCATGATCAAGGACGGCCTGACGGACGCCTTCTACGGCTATCACATGGGCATCACCGCCGAGAACATTGCCCGCCAGTGGCAGCTCTCCCGCGAGGAGCAGGACCGCTTTGCCGTCGCGTCGCAGAACAAGGCGGAAGCCGCGCAAAAGGCGGGTCGCTTCGCCGATGAAATCATTCCGTACGTTATCCAGACACGAAAGGGCGACGTCACTGTCGATGCCGACGAGTACATCCGTCATGGTGCGACGTTCGAATCGATGGCCAAGCTGCGTCCTGCCTTCGACAAGGAAGGCACGGTGACCGCGGCGAATGCCTCCGGCCTGAACGATGGTGCCGCCGCGGCCGTGCTGATGACCGAGGCCGAAGCCTCCCGTCGTGGTATCCAGCCGCTCGTCCGCATTGTTTCCTGGGCTACGGCAGGCGTTGATCCGCAGGTCATGGGAACCGGACCGATCCCAGCGTCGCGCAAGGCGCTGGAAAAGGCGGGTTGGTCTGTCGGCGATCTCGATCTGGTCGAAGCAAACGAAGCCTTTGCCGCGCAAGCATGCGCGGTCAACAAGGACCTCGGCTGGGATCCTTCGATCGTCAACGTCAACGGTGGCGCGATCGCGATCGGTCACCCAATCGGCGCGTCCGGCGCGCGGGTGCTCAACACGCTCCTCTTCGAGATGAAGCGCCGTGGCGCCAAGAAGGGATTGGCGACGTTGTGCATCGGTGGCGGCATGGGCGTCGCGATGTGCTTTGAAGCTCTTTGAACAGCAGGCAATCCAACCATAACCTGAGCCCCGCAGGATAGCGGGGCCTTCAAATGAGGGAGCTGAACATGAGCAGGGTGGCTGTTGTCACTGGTGGTACCCGCGGCATTGGCGCCGCGATTTCCGTCGCACTGAAGAATGCAGGCTATGCAGTTGCCGCCAACTACGCGGGCAACGACGAGAAGGCGAACGCCTTTCACAGCAGGACAGGCATTCCCGTCTTCAAATGGGATGTTTCCGACTATGCATCATGCGGTGAGGGCATCGCGAAGGTAGAGGCTGAACTGGGTCCGGTCGACGTCCTTGTCAACAACGCCGGAATCACCCGGGACGCAATGTTCCACAAGATGACGCCGCAACAGTGGCACGAGGTCGTCAACACCAACCTCACCGGACTCTTCAACATGACGCACCAGGTCTGGGGTGGCATGCGCGACCGAAGCTACGGGCGGATTGTCAACATCTCTTCGATCAACGGCCAGAAGGGGCAGATGGGGCAGGCGAACTATTCGGCGGCCAAGGCCGGCGACCTCGGCTTCACCAAGGCACTTGCGCAGGAGGGTGCAGCCAAGAACATCACCGTGAATGCGATCTGCCCGGGCTATATCGGGACGGAAATGGTTCTCGCAGTTCCCGAGAAAGTCCTCAATGAACGGATTATTCCGCAGATTCCGGTCGGCCGCTTGGGCGAGCCTGAAGAGGTTGCCCGCTGCGTCGTCTTCCTGGTTTCCGATGATGCGGGTTTCATTACCGGATCGACGCTCAGCGCCAATGGCGGCCAGTTGTTCGTTTAGCGGATGGAGGCTGTAAGGCCGTTATCGTGGCTCTCGATCTGCTGCGAATAGCGGCCTTGCTGGCTATGCGTATCGTACGGATTCAAGTATGCCGCATAGGTCGCCATGGCGATCGTCAATATTGCGGCTGCGCCGATAATTCTGGTCATGCCCTGCACTCCGAATTCCCCACGGCCCATTGGTCGTTCAAACCGGTGTCGATATTGGGGCGGATTTGAGGAATTATTAGGCTGTCTTTCAGCCCTTTGGGTGACGCCTTGCCTTAGCCCTGACCGGCACCTTTTGCATTGCGCGATCTTCGCCGCGAAGAGCGGCAGCGGCCGTTGTCACGAATGCAGCCGCAATCAGGATGGCGACCGCGGAATTCAAGATAATCTGCGTCATGGGACCGTTCCTTTCCAAGTCGGCGGGACGTAGCTTGCCGCTGTTCTTGAAAGAAATATGCGCCTCACTCGCACGGTCCGGTAGATTGAACTTTGGCGACCGACTGTCGGCGTGGCGTTGACAATCGGGCGCCGCGCTCTCCTAGAGGTGCGGATTGCGCGGTCGGTATTTTGACACCAGCCGCTGGTTCACCGCTGCCGCGCCCGGCATGTTGGCGCTGAGATAGATCGGTGCGTCGCCGCTCTTCGCCAGCTCCGAAGCAACCTCTGCGAAGATCGCGTTGAGGACCGTTGCACCGATCGCCGTGGAAACCGGCCCGACTTTTAGCTCCGTGCCCGGGAGCGCTATCACGGCATCGCCAGGGGGAAGACCGTTGTCCAGTACGATATCGGCGATGTCGGCCAGCCGCCGCCGGCCGTTTGCAATCGCACTCGAATAGGAGACCGACGTGATGGCGATCACCTTGGCGCCGATTTCGTGGCCATAATCGGCAGCTTCGATCGGCGCTGCATTCACGCCGGAGTTCGATGCGATGATGATGACGTCGCCGGGCTGCATCCCATAGCGCTCCAGTACCGGCCGCACCAATCCTTGCGTACGCTCGTAAACGGAACTGATTACGGCGCCTTCGTGCAGCATTGCGGAGCCGACGAGGACCGGGATCGTCAAGGCGAGGCCGCCTGCTCGATAGTGGAGCTCTTCCGCCAGCATATGCGAGTGCCCGGTGCCGAACACATAGACCCGCTGGTCGTTGCGGGCGGCTTCCAGGATCGCTTTGGCCGCCAAAGCCATGGGCTCGGCGAGTTCCGTCTTCAAAGCCTCGAGCCGGCCAATCAGATTGGAGAAATAAGCATCGGTGATCGCGGTCATCACATCCTCGCTTTCTAGGCGGCTTCACCGCTGATGAAGGTCCGTGTGACCTCCAGGGCGTCGGTGAGATGCACCAGGTCGGCCCGGGCGCCCGGTGACAGGTGGCCGCGGTCGTCAAGGCGGAGGAAGCGCGCCGGGTAGAGCGTCGCCATGCGAAGGGCCTCGGCGAGAGTCAGTTCCAGATAGGTAATCCCGTAGCGGATGGTGGACGCCATATCGACATCGGAGCCCGCGAGCGTGCCATCGGAAAGAACCAGCTTCGAGCAGAACCCGCCCCTTTCGCGCCGAACCGTACGACCGTTCAACGTGAAAGAGTCTTGCTCCGATCCAACCAGCGACATCGCGTCGGTGACGAAAAAGAGCTTGCCCTCGCCCCGCTTGGCACGAAGCGCGGTTCGAAGCGCCTTCGGATCGACATGATGGCCGTCGGCGATGATGCCGCACCAGACCGAGGGGTGATCGATGGCCGCACCGACCAGACCGGGCGCCCGGTGGCCAAGCTGGCTCATGGCGTTGAAAAGATGGGTGACGCCACGTGCGCCGGCATCGAACCGTACCTCTGCCGCCTCGCTGGAGCAATCGGAATGACCGATGCTGACGGTGACGCCGGCTTCGCTGAGTTCGCGCACCTGTTTCGACGTGACCTGTTCGGCCGCCATCGTTACCAGCAGCGTGCCGATCGCCTCCTTGGCCACAATGAACGCCTTCACGTCCCTGTCTTCGACCGGGCGCATGAGCTCGGCAAGGTGTGCTCCCTTGCGGGCAGGCGCCAGATGCGGGCCCTCGAGGTGCAGACCCGCCACGCCGCGGTTCGACTTGACGGCTTCCTTGGCTGCCTCGATTGCTGCTGCTGTCGCCTCCGCGGTATCGGTGATCAGCGTCGGCAGCAATGCAGTCGTTCCGTAAGGGCGATGACCTTCAGCAATCATGTACATGGAGGCTGGCGACGGCTCGTCGTTGAGCATCCGGCCGCCACCGCCGTTCACTTGCGCATCGATGAAACCTGCGGAAAGCACGCCGCCTTCAAAGCGCGTGTGCTCACCGTCAGGAAGGTCGCCTGCCGCCGCAATCGCCTCGACACGGCCGTTCGAGACAATGAGCGCCTTGTCGTCGTGGAAGCGCTGACCGTCGAAGATCCGCGCGCCGGAGAAGATCTTGCGAACCATCACATCGTCTCCGTGACCTTGAGCAGGTTGGCCGGCTTGTCGGGGTCGAATCCTTTCCGACGGGTGACCGACTCGATCAGGCGGTAGTAGACGAGCAGCGAAACAAGGGGATCGAGCAATCCGCTGCCGGTCGTCGGCACCTGGACATTGATGCCGGAAACCGGCTTGGCCGAGAACGGCACGGTGGTGGCGCCCAGCTTTTGCAGTCGCTCCAGAGCCTGCACGTTATTGCCGAAGGCCGGATCATCCGGCGTGAAGGCGACGATCGGGAAGCCTGGCTGAACAAGGCGCATCGGACCATGCATCAGCTCGGCAAGGGAGAAGGCTTCTGCATGCAGGCCTGCCGTCTCCTTGGCTTTCAAGGCTGCCTCAAGGGCGATGGCGAAGGCAGGACCGCGACCAGCGGTGTAGAGTGAGCTGGCGTTGAATAGGACGTCCTCTGCGGCCTTCGTATCGATGCCGCTGGTTGCCTGGAGGGCATCGGGCAGCTTTTCCAGGGAGGCATGCAGATCGCGCTTGCCGCTGATGGCGGCCGTGACACCGGAAAGCGCGGCGACCGAGGCGATGAAGGACTTGGTCGCAGCTACGCTCTTTTCGGCGCCCGCATTGAGCCCGAGAACGATGTCGGCCTGCTTGGCAAGCGGACTATCGGTGACGTTGACGACAGCGATCGTCGTTGCGCCGCCGCGTTTTGCCGCATCCTGCAAGGCAACGATGTCGGGGCTCGCGCCGGATTGCGACACTGTGAAGTGGATGCCACCCTTCAGATGCAGCGATGCGCTGTAGACCGAGGCGATCGAAGGGCCAACCGATGCGACTGGCACGCCACAGGTAATCTCGAACAGGTATTTGAAGAAGGTCGCGGCGTGGTCCGAAGAGCCGCGCGCCGCGGTCGTCACGACGCTCGGAGCGCCCGATGCAAACAGCTTTGCAATTTCGTCGAGGACGGGCCTTTCTTTCTGCAGCAGCGTTGCGACGACCTCCGGCGACTGGCCGGCTTCCTGCAACATTAGCGACGGGCTTTCACTCATAGGTCATCTCCGATTCTCAATTCCGCAACAAAATCATATGCATCACCACGATAGTGGGAGCGGGTGTATTCAACGACACGCTGGTCCTCCAGACGCGACACACGTTCGATCAGCAGTGCGGGCGCGCCGGCATTCACGTTAAGCGCAGCGGCCGACGACGGATCGAGTGTGACCGCCGTCAATCTCTGCAGCGCTCGGACCGGACGGTGGCCGTTCGCCGCGAGCGCTTCATAAAGAGATCCCTCGCCGCCACCGCCTTCGCCGAGAAACTTTATCGGCACGACAGCGCGTTCGATGGCAAGCGGCAGCCCGTCGGCAAGGCGCAGACGATCGAGGCGAAGAACCGGTTCATCAAGCCCAAGGCCAAGCAGGAACGCCTCTTCCGGAGATGGCGTGTTGACCGTCCGAGACAAGATCCTTGCGGCCGGAGCGCGACCGCGCGAGCGCATGTCGGCAGAAAACGACGAGAGCCGCCACAGCGACTGTTCCATTCGCTCGACCTTGGCGGAAACGAAGGTGCCGCTTCCGTGCCGCGACTCGAGCGTGCCTGAATTCATCAGGTCGCGATAGGCGGTCCGAACGGTGACACGCCCGACCTTCAAGGCTTCGGCCAGATCGCGCTCGCCGGGAAGCGCCGTTCCGGGCTTCAGCAACCCTTCCTGGATCAAACCGGTCAGCGCCTGTGCCAGCCGCTTGTAAAGCGGCCCGGTCAACGCCTCGTCGCGCAGGCCACGGCTGTTCAGTTCCGCTATCAGACTGGTTCTATCCATCTCGCAATAATAGAACCTATTTAGAACCAATCGCAAGCAAGAAATGACGCGCAAAAAAAACCCCCGCAGGAAGCCTGCGAGGGTTGGCTCATTCGAGAACAAGGCGAGAGCGTTAGCTCTTCGAGAAAATGTAATCCGTTTCCTGACGCAACACTTCACCCGGGCGCAAAACGGCATCGGGGAAGCCCTCGTGGTTGATCGCATCCGGCCAGATCTGTGTTTCCAGGCAGAAGCCGGCGAAGGGACCATACTTGCGTCCATCGAGGCCTGGCACAGGCACGTCGAGTTTGAAGCCGGCGTAGAACTGTACGCCGGGCTCCGTGGTGCGAACTTCCAGCGAAACGCCTGAGTTCAGGCTGCGGGCAAGCGCGACGGAGCGCTTTGCGGTGCGTTCGGTGGAGAGGCAGAAATTGTGATCGTAGAGTGCCTGTTCGCTACCGTCGAACCGCTTCATGGGCGACATCTCGCGGAAGTCGAAAACCGTTCCGGCGATGGGCCGTACCTCTCCGGTCGGGATCTGCAACTCATTCGTCACGAGGTAGCCGTCGGCTGCAATCATGATGTCGTGGCCGAGCGCATCGTCGCGGCCGTCGAGGTTGAAATAGGCATGCTGGCAGACGTTAGCGATCGTCGGTTGATCGCTCGTCGATTCGTAGGTCACGGAAAATTCGCCGTTGCCGTGTACCCGGTACGTCGCCTGGATGGTGCAGTTGCCCGGATAGCCGCCGCGACCGTCGGGATCGACGATCTTCAACACGACGCGGTCGGCATCATGCTCGACGATTGTCCAGTTCCGCTTGGCGATGTTGTCCTTGCCGCCGTGAAGATGGGTAACGCCCTTCTCGTTGAGATCGAGTTGATAGTTCTTGCCATCCAAGGTGAACTTGCCGCCGCCGATGCGGTTTGCGCAGCGCCCAGGCGTCGCTCCAAAGTAAGAGGAGTGGGCGGGGTAGCTGTCAAAATCGTCGAAGCCAAGCAGCAGCGGCGCATCGTGACCGTCAAGGCGGAGATCCTGAATGACGGCGCCCCAGGTGATGATCTTGGCGGTCAGCCCGCCACCCTTGATCTCGACACGAAAGACAGTCTCGCCCGACTGGGTTTGCCCAAAAACTTCCCGTTTCAACATTTCCGCCATAGCGACCATCCAGATATATCTTTAATTGAGGCAGGGAACCTGCCCCCATTTGCCGCAAACCGCAACGGGTGTCGTAAAAAAGAAGCACAGTCAGACTAGGCGCGGCCGCTTAGCATCGGCTTCTGTCAGTTGCCCTTGCCGATGTCGTTGAGATCGTAAGGTGTCGTCTGGTAGATCTCGTTGATCCAGTTGCCGAACAACAGGTGCGCGTGGCTGCGCCAGCGATTTTGCGGCGCCAGCGACGGATCGTTGTGCGGGAAATAGTTGTGCGGCATCTTGATCGGCACGCCGGCATTCACGTCGCGGAAGTACTCGTCCGAGAGCGACGTTGAATCGTACTCCACATGATTGAACATATAGAGCCGCTTGCCCTTGCGTTCATGCACCAGGCAGACGCCCATTTCGCTGGATTCCATCAGGATCTCCAGGTCTGGTGACTTTTCGATGTCGCTGCGGCGAACCTCGGTCCAGCGCGACACGGGCACTTCGAAATTGTCGGAGAAACCGTTCAGGTAGACCGACGACGGCTTCAGATTCCGGTGTCGGTAGACACCGAAGGCCTTCTCCTTGAGTTCGTACTTCGGAACGCCGTGGAAATGATAGATCGCGGCCATCGCGCCCCAGCAGACGTTCATCGACGAATGGACGTTGGTTTCCGTCCAGTCGAAAATCTGCTGCATTTCACCCCAATAGTTCACGTCCTCGTAGGGCAGTGTCTCGATCGGCGCGCCTGTTGTGATGAAGCCGTCGAACTTGCGGTCCTTCACTTCCTCCCACGTCTGGTAGAAGGCGAGAAGATGGTCTTCCGAGGTGTTCTTTGCTTTATGGTTGCCCACGCGGATGAGCGAAAGCTCCACCTGCAGCGGCGAAGCGCCGACCAGGCGGGCCATTTGCAATTCCGTCTTGATCTTGTTGGGCATGAGGTTGAGAAGCCCGATCTGCAGCGGCCGGATGTCCTGACGGATTGCCGCCGTCTCGGTCATCACGCGTACGCCTTCCTGAACCAGGGTTTCAAACGCAGGCAAGGTATCGGGGATCTTGATGGGCATTGCGGTCACTCGATCAAAGAAACGAATATATCGCTATCGGTCCGCACGCGGCCCTTTAGCAACTTCTTTAACGTGGCTGCAAGCCGGCCGGCCAAATCACCACGGAGTGCCTTAAATAGCGCCAGTCGGGCTGCGAATCAATTGCTCATACGAAGAGTGGGGTCGATGCGAAGTCACTCACACGTTAAAGGTTGCTAGAATCTGTTGGTGGACACAGCGAATCACCACGTTTATTGAAGTAGAATGACGACTAGGGACGCGTAATGGCAGATGACCTCAAAGGCAGGCCAAGCATTCAAGGGCAGGACAGAGTAGGATACGACCTGAGCCTGGGCTATCGCTTGAGGGTCATGTTCTCGGCTTTCTGGCATTCGCCCGTGCGGGGAAGGGTCTTGGTGATCGCTACTGCGCTGATCGCCATCATTCTTGCGACCGCCTATGCCACCGTCATTCTCAACCAGTGGAACGCGCCATTTTACGACAGCATCGCGCGGCGTGATCTGCCCGGCTTCTTCCATCAGTTGAAGGTCTTCGCGTTGATCGCCGGCATGCTGCTGCTGCTCAACGTCGTGCAGGCCTGGCTCAATCAGATGACCGCGGTCTACATGCGCGAAGGCCTGACGCGTGATCTTGTCAACCAGTGGCTTCAGCGCAAGCGTGCGCTTCGGCTTTCGGCCAGCGGCCTCATCGGCGTCAATCCCGATCAGCGCTTGCACGAAGACGCCCGCAACCTCGCGGAAAGCACCACGAGCCTGATGATCGGGCTGGTGCAGGCGACGATCCTGCTGATCAGTTTCATCGGCGTTCTGTGGGATCTCTCAAGCGGCTTTATCTTCCGTTTCGGCACGCATTCCTTTTCCATTCCGGGCTATATGGTTTGGGCTGCGATCTTTTATGCGGCGTCCGCATCGATTCTCAGCCAACTGGTGGGCCGCAAGCTTGTAAAGCTCAATGCGGATCGTTTCTCGAAGGAAGCAGAGCTTCGCTTCGCGCTGATGCATGCCAACGAGAACATGCCGGCGATTACCGTGGCACGCGGCGAGGAGAATGAGCAGAAACGTATCGACACCGACATCAGTGCGGTGCTTGCCGTCATCAAGCGGGTGGCGATGGCCAACGTCAACCTCACCTGGGTATCGGCCGGCTACGGTTGGCTCGTCGTTGTCATCCCGATCATTGTTGCCGCACCCGCCTACTTCTCCGGCGGCCTGACGTTTGGCCAGCTGATGGTGTCCGTGGGCGCCTTCAACCAGGTCAACACGGCCCTTCGCTGGTATGTCGCGAATTTCGGTCCCATCGCCGAATGGCGCGCCACCCTGATGCGCGTCACCGATTTCCGGCAGGCGCTCACCAGCATGAATGACGAGATCAATATGAAGGGAACGATCAAGTACGAACGGAACCCTTCCGGAAACCTGACGCTGGAGCATGTCCGGATCGCCGCCAAGATCGGTGAGGACATCGACCAGTGCGGTGGTTTCCGCATGCACGAAGGCGCGGTGACGATCAAGGCCGGCGAAAAGGTCATGATCAACGGCGACCACAACGTGAATCGCAAATTGCTCTTCCTTGCGCTTTCCGAGCTTTGGCCGTGCGGCGGCGGCAAGATCGGCTTGCCGCCCACGGACGACATGCTTTTCGTCCCGCAATCGGCCTACATTCCGGGTGGTACCCTTCGCGAAGCATTGGCGTTTCCGGAACCCGTGGACGCCTATCAGAATGCCGATGTCGTTACGGCGCTGGAAAAGGCAGGTCTCCAAAATCTGGTTTCCCGGCTTGATACCCGAGCCCGCTGGGACAAGCTGCTTGACTCAGACGAGCAGCGGGCGATCGGTTTCGCTCGCCTGCTTCTCGTGCGGCCGAAATGGATTGTATTCGACGAAGTGCTGGAGGGCATGGAGCCGGAATGGCAATCGACGATGATGCAGGTCCTCGCTTCCATGCCTGAGGCAACGATGATCTACATCGGTCGGTCAGACACATACGTCGAGACTTTCAAGCCACGCGTTCTGCATCTTGAAGCGCTGCACGCGAAGCCTGAGATGAAGGTCGTGGCAAAGGCGCCGAACGCGCCGGCACCAGCACTCTGATCACTTACATCGGCGGTACGGCGCCGTTTGTGCCGACCGTGACATTCGCCGAGGACACAGTGCCGTCCGCAGCTTTTTCACCCATTACGATCACGCGCGCTCCTGCGACAAGATCCTTCTTTCCCGCAGGCGCGATGGTAACGATGGGTGTATCGTCGGCAATGGATATCGTCTTTTCCTTGCCCTGATAGGTGAGCGTGATGGTGTGGCCGTCGACTGCCTTGACGGCCTTAGCCACGGTTGCGTTGGTCATCGTGCTGTTCGGCTTCAGGTCCCAGGGGCGACTGCCTTCTCCGGTGCCTTTCATGGCTGCTGGAAAGATCAGCACTTCTAGAGCACCATCGCCGCCATCGGCTTTCGGCAACGAGGCGACGCCAACGAAATCCCCTGGCTTGATGTCTTCCACGGAAGCCTTCCTGATGCCGCGGACCTTCCAATCCGGCTTCAATTTTACCGTCTGCTCGGTGCCCTCTCGCGTTTTCACCACCAGCGTGTTGCCGTTCAGGCTTTCGATCGCACCGCGCACGCGTTGCGCCTCCTGGGCAAGCGCGCCGTGTGACGCCATAGTGAGGAAACCCGCGGCCCAGACGAGCCCGGTCAATGCGTTGAGATTGTGTGGCATGATCTGCATCCTTGCCGTCGTACGAACTGCGGCTACGGGGCGCAGCTTAGTCCCGCCGGTCGAAGGCTGACGAATCAATGAAAAGTGAAGCCAGATTGCCCAGCAACAGATGGGGCGGAATGGGAGGGTGTGCTGTCTCAGCCCTCCAACTCCTCCCGC
Source organism: Rhizobium sp. 57MFTsu3.2 (assembly GCF_012932765.1). Taxonomy (NCBI): domain Bacteria; kingdom Pseudomonadati; phylum Pseudomonadota; class Alphaproteobacteria; order Hyphomicrobiales; family Rhizobiaceae; genus Rhizobium; species Rhizobium sp. 57MFTsu3.2. The sequence continues at coordinate 10,366 of NZ_JDWI01000045.1, read as the reverse complement.
AGCATCTCAAGCTCCAGCCATTCCTCCTCCATCTTCGTCAGGCTGTCGCGGAATTTCTCCATCTCGGCCGCTAGGCGATTGAACGTGGTGGGGTCTTTGCTGAACAGGCTGGGATCTGCCATCCGCTCTTCGCGCTTGGCGATTTCGGCTTCCGCCTTGGCCATTTCCTTCGGAAGATTTTCGAGCGCGAACTTCTGCTTGTAGGAAAGCTTGCCTTTTCCTTTTGCCGTTTCGGCGGAAGCGGCTGCCTCCTGCGGCTTCGCTCGTTCGGCCGCCTTTTCGGCCTTCCGTCGCTCGTCGATAGCGCCCTTTCGTTGTGCCAGCATGTCCGAATAGCCGCCGGCATACTCGATCCAGCGACCGTCAGGTGCATCCGGCACAGCCGGCGCGATTGTCGACGTCACCGTGCGGTCGAGGAAATCGCGGTCGTGGCTGACGAGAATCACGGTGCCGGGGAAGCCGGCGACGATTTCCTGCAGCAGATCCAGCGTCTCGATATCAAGGTCGTTGGTCGGCTCGTCGAGGATCAACAGATTCGCCGGGCGCGACATGATGCGGGCCAGCATCAGCCGTGCGCGCTCGCCGCCTGAAAGGTTCCTGATCGGCGTGCGTGCCTGCTCGGGCTGGAACAGGAACTCCTTCATATAGCCGGTCACGTGCCGCTGCTCGCCGTTGACGAGGAGGTTCTCGCCGCGGCCATCGGTCAGGTAATGGGCGAGCGTCTCTTCCGGATTGAGGTCTTCGCGCTTCTGATCCAGCGTCGCGATTTCCAGATTGGTCCCGAGCTTGACCGTGCCGCTGTCCGGCAAGAGCTGCCCGGTCAGCATCTTCAACAGCGTGGTTTTGCCGGCGCCGTTCGGGCCGACGAGACCGATGCAATCACCGCGATGCACGCGGATGGAAAAGGGAGTGACGATCGGCCGGTCGCCGAAGGTCTTCGTGATCTTCTCGGCTTCGATGACGAGCTTGCCGGACTCCTGCGCATCGGAAACCGTTGCCTGCACGGTGCCCTGCGGACCTTTGTGGCCGCGATACTGAGTACGCATGGTCTGCAGTTCGCCAAGCCGGCGCATGTTGCGCTTGCGCCGGGCCGTGACGCCGTAGCGCAGCCAATGCTCTTCGCGCTCGATCGCCTTGCCGAGCTTGTGCTGCTCGAGCTCTTCCGCCTCCAGAACCTGGTCACGCCAGGCTTCGAAATGGGCAAAACCCCTGTCGAGCCGCCGCGATGCGCCGCGGTCGAGCCAGACTGTTGCCGTTGAAACCTTCTCCAGGAAACGGCGGTCGTGGGAGATCAGGACGAGCGCACTGCGGCTCTTCTGCAGTTCGCCTTCCAGCCATTCGATGGTCGGCAGGTCGAGATGGTTGGTCGGCTCATCGAGGAGCAGGATGTCGGGTTCTGGCGCGAGTACGCGGGCGAGGGCAGCGCGGCGGGCTTCTCCGCCCGAGAGGTTTTGTGGATCTTCCTCACCGGTGAGGCCGAGATGCGAGAGGAGATAGGTGACGCGATAATGATCGTCACCCGGGCCGAGGCCGGCTTCGGCATAGGCCTGCACCGTCTTGAATCCGGTGAAATCGGGAGCCTGTTCGAGATAACGCACGGTCGAGGAGGGGTGGCGGAAGACCTCTCCCGACTGTGCTTCGACGAGACCGGCAGCAATCTTCAGCAACGTCGACTTCCCGGAGCCGTTGCGGCCGACGAGACAGATCTTGTCTCCGGGCTCCACCTGCAGGGCGGCGCCGGCAAGCAATGGCGTGCCGCCGAAGCTGAGAAAGACGTCGTCGAGTTTCAGAATGGGAGGCGCCAAAGATCAGACTCCGGAAAGATCATAGGGGCGGGCGAGCACAATGGCGCGGCCGCTCTCGAGCGAAAAGCGCACTTTGCCTTTCGCGACATTGGAAATGGTGCGTGACGAGCCGAAGGGCAAATGGAAGTCGGCAAGCGGGTAGCGCGCGTTTTCGATTGTCAGGCCGCGAAGTTCGCTGAAGCCAGGCACCGAAAAGAGACTGCCTGGTGGCAGGTCCAGTTCGATTGCGCCTGAAATCAGCGGCACAGCCTCTTCGCTGCCAGACGTCAGAAGTACGTCATAACCCTGCTCCGCCAGGCTGACGGAATAGAGCAGGTGCTGAATGGCATGGTCGGAACGTTCGCCTGCAAGGGCGCCGGCCAAGACGAGGCGTTTCGCGCCGCGGGCGACCGCTTCCGTAACCGCAATCTCGCCGTCGGTTGAGGCTTTGGCAGCGGGATAAGGTTGCCTGGGGACGTCAGGAAAAGCGCCTTCGAGATGCGCCGGCGTGGAATCGAAATCGCCGACCCACAATTCCGGAACGACGCCGAGTGTTGCCGCATGACGCATGCCACCATCGGCGGCTATGAAACGGCTGCCCGAGATGGCATGTCGCAAGCGGTCGGTTATCTGCAACTCGCCGCCAAGCAGAATGGTGAAGGTGGATTGGCTCATGGGCACTGCCCATAGCGCAAACCAGGGGGGAAGGGAAAGGGCCGCCGCTCAGGCTTCGTCAGCGATATCCTTGACGCGAGCCTCAAAAACACTTTCGAAGCCGGAAATGAACTTCTCGAATAGCTCTCCGAACGCCTCGATCTCTTCCGGCTTCCAGTCTTTGACCACTTCGGAAACGAATGCGAGCTTCTGCGCGCGTATTTCCGACAGCAACCTCTGCCCGAGCGGCGTCATCACGACGATGATCCGCCGCGCATCCGCCTGAGATGCCTTTCGCCGCAGAATATTCCGCCCCACCATTTCAGCGACGATGCGGCTTGCGCGCGAGGGGTCGATCCGCATCATCTCGGCAATCGTCCCAACCGTTACGTCGCCAGCCTCATGTGCACGCCGCACAGTGTCCAGCACGTCGAGGTGTGACAGCTCGAGGCCCGGTGCGACACTTTGGATCGCGAGCCGACCGATCAGTCTCCGCCCGGTCATGAGACGCATACGGGTCATGCTTTGCCCAATGCGCAGGATGTCCGGCTCATGCGTCTCGGCGTCAGTCTCGGTCGGATTCGTCAAGCTCTCGTTCATTGCGGTAACATAGCATCTCAGGCGTCAATTGAGAATATGCCAATGTCAATCAAGTGACGTTGACAAATATATGCTAACAGCACATAAATGGCCACTCTCCAATTTGGAACGACGCTTCATGGATACTCAAATTGCCGCAGCGCCGCTTGTGACGGATCACCGCCGGCGGTTCATCCTCTTCCTTTTCCTGATGGCAGCCATGTTCATGGCGACACTCGACAACCAGATCGTTGCAACGGCTTTGCCGACAATCGTCGGCGAGTTCGGCCACCTCGAGCGGTTCAGCTGGGTCGGCTCCGCCTATCTTCTCGCCGTGAGCGCGGTGATGCCGCTTTACGGCAAGCTCGGTGACCTCTTCGGCCGCAAGTATGTGATGATGGCCGCGATCATGATTTTCACGGTCGGTTCCGCCGTTTGCGGACTGGCGGTATCCATGAACACGCTGATTGCGGCCCGCGTGCTGCAGGGGCTTGGCGGCGGCGGCATCATGGTGTCGATCTTCGCCGTCAACGCAGACCTCTTCGAACCGCGCGAACGGGCGCGTTACCAGAGCTATTCCAGCCTCGTTCTGATGGCGTCGGGCGCTATCGGACCCGTCCTTGGCGGGGCAATGAGCGATCTCTTCGGCTGGCGCTCGATTTTCCTCGTCAATGTTCCGATCGGTTTCGTCGTCCTTGTCGGTCTGGCCTTGATGCTGCCCTATCGGAAGCCCAACCGCCGTCCGAAGATCGATTACGCCGGCGCCCTGCTGCTCGCCTTGACGACGGCTAGCATCGTTCTTGCCGCCGATGGCTCTCAGGTTTTCGGCTCGCTTGTTGCTCCTCAAAGCCTGGCGATCATGGCGCTCGGTGTAGCGGCGGCGATCGGTTGGATCTTCGTCGAGCGTCGCGCCGCCGAGCCGATCGTTCCCCTGTCACTGTTTCGCAATTCGACGTTCAGCCTGTTGCTGATCATGTCGATCATGAGCGGTGCGATCGGCATCGGCATGGTCAATTATTTCGCGTTGTACCTGCAGACGACGACCGGCCTCTCGCCGTCGGCGGCCGGAGCGTTCTTCATTCTTCTGACTGGCGGCATCGTCTGCGGGTCGCTGTCGGCCGGTCGCATCATCTCCATCACCGGGCGCTACAAGCCCTTCGCGATCGCAAGCCTGACCTGCAGTGCCATCGCGTTTGCGCTGCTCACTCAGGTTCATGTCGGAACACCGGTCATGGTGATCGGAGCGGTGATGGCTCTCCACGGTTTTGGCGTCGGCCTTGCACAGCAGGTCCCGGTCATCGGCGTCCAGAATGCCGCTCCGGCGCGCGACGTCGGCGCCGCAACGGGATCGGTGACGCTGTCGCGCATGGGCGGCGCATCGATCGCCATCTCCGTTTATGGCGCGATCATCGGCTCGCAGCTCGGCAAGACCGGACTCTCCATTCCCGGCGTGACCGATATCGAGCAACTGACGCCAAGGATGCTGGCGGCGTTGCCGGAACAGGCGCGTCAAGCCGTCGCCGACGCCTATGCCAGCGCGTTCACGCCGCTTTTCATGGCATCCTGCGCGATCGCTCTCATCGGCCTTTGTGCCGCCTTGATGCTGAAACCGACGCAGTTGCCCCGCGTGGTAGAGGTGCGGCCGGCGGCAAGGGCCGAAGCCGCCGAGTAAATGCCGATGGCGGCCTAAGGCCGCCTCTTGCAAGACGCCAAGCGTGGCGATACATCTCAAGCGCTCTAACGGGGTGCCCGTGCCATAAGGCGCGCGGCTGAGAGGCTGAAAGCCAACCCGCGGAACCTGATCCGGCTAACACCGGCGGAGGGATTAGACGCGTGACATCTGGCACCGCCCTTTTCCCCTTCAAGCAAACCAGAGGAGAGGTGCCATGTTCAAATTCAAATTCCCGAGCCGTTCGTTGCTTGCCACGATCTTCATCGCGACTACCGGCCTGGCCGGCGCCGGTGCACAGGCGGCAGGCAAGACGCTTACCGTCTACACCTATGAAAGCTTCACATCCGAATGGGGTCCGGGGCCGAAGGTCAAGGAAGCATTCGAGAAGACCTGCGGCTGCAACGTCAGTTTCGTCAGCGTGGCGGATGGTGTGGCACTGCTGTCGCGTCTTAAGCTCGAAGGCGCCGGCACGAAGGCAGATGTCGTGCTTGGCCTGGATACCAACCTGACCACGGAAGCGAAGGCGACCGGCCTGTTCGATGCGAGCGGCATCGATGTCGGCGGGCTCAAGGTGCCGGGCGGCTACAAGGACGATGTATTCGTGCCGTACGACTATGGCCACTTCGCTGTCATCTACGACACGCAGACGATCAAGAACCCTCCGCAAAGCATGAAGGATCTGGTCGAAGGCGACCCTTCGCAGAAGATCGTCATCGAGGACCCACGCACCTCGACGCCCGGGCTCGGTCTCCTGTTGTGGGTAAAATCCGTCTACGGCGACAAGGCGCCGGAGGCCTGGGCAAAACTCAAGAAGCGGGTGTTGACGGTAACGCCCGGTTGGTCAGAGGCCTATGGGCTGTTCACCAAGGGGGAAGCACCGATGGTGCTTTCCTACACGACGTCGCCTGCCTATCACATGGTCGCGGAGAATACGGACCGCTACCAGGCGGCTGCATTTTCAGAAGGCCATTACATACAGATCGAAGTGGCCGGACTGCTGAAAAATGCGCCCGACAAGGAGCTTGCGCGCGATTTCCTGAAATTCATGGTGACGCCGGGCTTCCAGGACACCATTCCGACCAACAACTGGATGATGCCGGTTTCGGCGACATCGCAGCCGTTGCCGGATGCGTTCGGCAAGCTCGTGAATCCGTCAAAGACCTTTCTGATGAGCTCGGATGAAGTTGCCGAGAATCGCAAAGCCTGGATCGACGAGTGGCTGGCTGCCATGAGCATGAACTGATGCTCTTGACCAAGGCCGAGATGCGACGGGCGATGCTCGGCGGGGCTGCGAGCCTCGCCGGCATTATCGCTTTCGTCGGCCTTGCGGTCCTTGCCTTGCTTCTCTCGAGCGGTGGTTCGTCGATTCTTGCGACCGTGTTTGAACCGTACATCCTGCGGATATTGCGTTTCACGCTGTTGCAGGCCGTGCTCTCCACCGCGCTCTCCATCGTTTTTGCCATTCCGGTCGCGCAAGCCCTGGCGCGTCAACGGCATTTCCCCGGCCGTATCTGGATTATCAGGCTGATGGCCGTGCCGATGGGGCTTCCTGTTCTGATCGGGGCGCTCGGATTGATCGGTATCTGGGGGCGGCAGGGCATCATGAACTCGGCGCTGCTTAAGTTCGGCCTGGCGGAACCGGTCAGCATATACGGGCTCTCGGGGATCCTGCTGGCGCATGTCTTCTTCAACATGCCTCTGGCGGCGCGCCTGATGCTGGCCGCACTGGAGCGCGTCCCATCGGAATACTGGCTGATGGCGAGTGGCTTGGGCATGCGCCCCCTATCGACTTTTCGCTTCATCGAATGGCCGGTCCTGCGTTCGGTCATCCCCGGTATCGCCGGCCTAATCTTCATGCTGTGCGCCACTAGCTTCACGCTTGTGCTGACATTGGGCGGAGGCCCTGCGGCAACGACGGTCGAGGTTGCCATCTACCAGTCCCTGCGCTTCGATTTCGACCCTGGCCGGGCTGTTACGCTTTCCCTGCTTCAGATCGTACTTACATCAATGATCCTCGGAGCCCTGTCGCTTCTTCCCGCTCCAAAGGATGAGGGGATGACAGTTGGCAAGCCCGTCAGGCGTCCGGATGGGCGACTGCCGGGCGCGCGGCTTGTGGATGGTGGCGTCCTGCTGCTTGCCACGCTGTTTCTAGCGCTCCCTTTAATGTCCGTGGTCCTGGCCGGCCTGCGGTCCGATCTGATGAAGCTCTTGCGCGAGCCCATCTTCTGGCAATCGGCTGCGACCAGTCTGGCTATCTCGATTTCGGCGTCTGCTCTCGCTTTGCTGATTTCGATGACGTTGGTGAGCGCGCGCCGCACGGCGCTTCTCCGGGGTTCAGGGGCCTTCGGCAGGAGGTTTCTTTTTGCCGCCATGGGCGGCGCGTCGTCGCTGGTGTTGCTCGTGCCGACAATCGTCCTTGCGACCGGTTGGTTCATTGCCTTGAGAAATCTCGGTAACGCGAGCGCCGTCGCTCCGGTGCTGATTGTCGCCATCAACGCGTTGATGTCGCTGCCCTTTGTGATGCGCGTCCTTGAACCGGCTTTCATCGTCCACAAGCATCGGACGCAGAAGCTTGCGGCGAGCCTCGGTGTCACAGGTTGGGCACGTCTGCGCCTCATCGACACGCCGGCTCTGTTCAAGCCGATGCTTACGGCATTTTCGTTCGCGATGGCGCTGTCGCTCGGCGATCTGGGCGCGGTTGCGCTGTTCGGTTCGGACAGCTTCGTCACCCTGCCATGGCTCGTCTATAGCCGCATGAGCAGCTATCGGACGAACGATGCCGATGGGCTGGCGTTGATCCTTGGTGTCGTTTGCCTGTTGCTCACGATCGCCGGTACGATGGGCCCAGCGCGCCGAGAGGTTGCCGTCCATGGTTGATCCTGAGTTCGCGATCGAGATGCAGCAGGTCGGTCTTCAGCTCGGCAATCAGAATTTTCAGTTTGATTGCCGGCTTCCCACCGGTGCCGTGATTGCCGTGACGGGGACGTCCGGGGCCGGCAAGTCAACCTTCCTCAATCTGCTTGCCGGCTTCGACACGGCTCTCAAGGGGCGGATCCTGATCGCCGGAAAAGATGTGACCGAGGTTTACCCGGCGCAGCGGCCGGTCTCCCTGGTCTTCCAGGACAACAATCTGTTCGCGCACCTCGATATCTTTACCAACATCGGCCTTGGCATTAGCCCGTCGTTGAAACTCACGACCGCAGATTGCCGAACCATCTCGTCTTCGCTTGAAAAGGTGGGGCTCGCCGGTTTCGAGCGGCGGATGCCAGGGACGCTCTCCGGCGGGGAACGGCAGCGGGTAGCCTTTGCACGCGCGCTTGTTCGCAACCGGCCGGTGCTGCTGCTGGACGAGCCCTTCGCGGCCCTCGACCCCGGTCTGCGAAACGGAATGGCGGCGCTGCTGCTCGACATGCATCGTGAAACCGGCAATACCGTCGTCGTCGTCTCGCACGATCCGGACGAGGTCAAACGCATCGCAGACTTCGGTCTTTTCCTTGAAGACGGCAGGATTGTCGTGGCGGCTCCAATTGACGAATTTCTGGGCCGAGCGGACCATCCAGGATTGACTCAATTTCTCCGCAGTTGACGAATCTGGCAGTCGCAACGGCACTTTCGCCATAATTTGAGGCGACCGAGGAAACTCAAAGCACGTTAGGCTTGCTAAAATACAACGGCGCCACATTTACTTAGAGTCTCGCTATGCAACCGATGCGGAAATCAGTTACAGCAAAGACTTGTGTCCCCGATTGTGCAGTGCAAGAGCGGGGACGGACGCCTGTTGAATCACGATGAGACCGGCCGGGTCGCGGAAGCGGACCGGTTGACACGCAAGATGACTTGGAGAGCCAGACTGGACAGTATGCCGACGTGGAAATTCCCCGCGCCTTCCAGTGATGTGCTCTCGTCTGCGTGCCGTCTGGTGCGACGAGCCTCGGTCGTCTGTGCGACGAGCATGGCGCTGTACGGTTGTCAGTCCATTCTCGAGCAGTCCTATCAGCCAAGCGTTGCGCCGTCCTCCAATCCGCAGATCGTCGATGAAGTCCAGAAGAACGATCCGCGCGCGGCCATGGGTGCGCGCGAACATCCGCGCATCGTTGCGAGCTATGGAGGCGAGTACAAGGACGCAAAGACCGAGCGCCTGGTCGCCCGGATCACGGGCGCGCTGACAGCCGTCTCCGAGAACCCGAGCCAGTCCTATCGCATCACCATCCTGAACTCCCCGGCTATCAACGCATTCGCTCTGCCGGGCGGTTATCTCTATGTGACACGCGGTCTGCTGGCGCTCGCCAACGATGCATCCGAGGTCGCTGCCGTTCTCTCGCATGAGATGGGCCACGTTACGGCAAACCACGGCATCGAACGGCAGAAGCGCGAGGAGGCGGAAGTCATTGCCAGCCGCGTCGTTGCCGAGGTGCTGTCGAGCGATATTGCCGGCAAGCAGGCTCTGGCGCGCGGCAAGCTCCGATTGGCTGCTTTCTCGCGGCAGCAGGAATTGCAGGCCGACGTGATCGGCGTCCGTATGCTTGGTGAAGCAGGCTATGATCCCTATGCCGCTGCGCGGTTCCTGGACTCCATGGCCGCCTATAGTCGTTTCATGTCGGTCGATCCTGAGGCGGATCAGAGCCTCGACTTCCTCTCCAGCCACCCGAACTCTGCGCAGCGCATCGAACTCGCGCGCGATCATGCACGTGCCTTCGGCCAGGAAGGCAAGGTTGGCGATACGGGCAGGGACTATTATCTCGATGGGATCGATGGCCTGCTCTACGGCGACAGCCCGGAGGAAGGCTATGTCCGCGGCCAGACCTTCCTGCATGGCGGGCTTGGCATTCGCTTCGACGTACCTCCCGATTTCAAGATCGACAACAAGGTCGAGGCGGTTATGGCGACCGGTCCGGGCGACATCGCAATCCGCTTCGATGGTGTTGCCGATAACCAGAACCAAAGCCTGACCAACTATATCTCGAGCGGCTGGGTTACCGGTCTCGATCCGTCGACCATTCAGCAGATCACGGTCAACGGTATGGAGGCCGCAACGGCACGCGCGAGTGCAGATCGTTGGGATTTCGACGTCACGGTGATCCGCAACAATGCGCAGATTTTCCGGTTCCTGACGGCCGTCCCGAAGGGAAGCCCGGTCTTGCAGCAGACGGCCGACGTCTTGCGGGCAAGCTTCCGCCGCATGACCCCGGATGAAACGGCTTCCCTGAAGCCTCTGCGGGTCCGGGTCGTCAAGGTACGGCCGGGCGAGAACATCACGACGCTTGCTTCGCGGATGATGGGCACGGATCGAAAGCTCGATCTCTTCAAGCTTATCAATGCCCTGCCGACCGGCGCCGCTGTCTCTCCCGGCGACCGCGTCAAGATTATTGCAGAATAAAAAGAGGCCCGGTTTTCACCGGGCCACAGACTGCTGACAAACCCGTCGATATTTTCGGCGGGTTTGTTTTTTGGACGTTGGTTGTTTTAGTTGGGTTCTGAGGCGGGGCGAAGTTGGCGGCCTCTGGCCCTCATGCNATGGCTGGTCTGGGTGGCTTGGTGAGCGCCATGGCGATCTTCTTGATGTTTTGGGCGGCTGCAGCCAGCAGGCACTGGCATGCGACGCGGGTGAGACTTCGAAAGCGGGCATAGCGATGCCCGTGAAGCTGCTTGGCATCGGCAAACGAGCGCTCGACCGTCT
>NZ_JDWI01000044.1:0-37511 GCF_012932765.1 Rhizobium sp. 57MFTsu3.2 | reverse complement strand
ATGCGACTGCCGCCGGCTGCCCGCGTCAGTTCCGTGGTCAGGTCGATGTCGCTCAAGATCCGCACACAGCGATCGTAAAAGGTTTCCCCTGCCCTGGTCAGTTCCACCCTTCTCGTCGAGCGGATGAACAGCGGACAGCCAAGCTCCCTTTCCAGCGACATCACATGATTGCTTAAGGCCGGCTGGGCAATGTGCATCCTGGCTGCCGCCCGGCCGAAGTGCAATTCCTCGGCCACCGCTTTGAAGTAAGAGAGTTGGCGTAATTCCATGAAGGCTATCCACTTGTGCTAGCAAACTGCAACGATGTGCTGCGTTCGGTGATTCACGCTTAGATTGCTTTCATAGTTCTATAATACGTGGTTTCATAGATTGTCAAATGTTGTGTTTTCCGCCATGGATGCACGGCAGAGAGTAGCAATGAATCTTCGGCGTTTGCGAGTTTCTAAAGGAATCTCGCAAGATGATCTTGCGCTTACGGCTGATATCGAGCGCTCTTATGCGGGGCACCTCGAACGCGGCAGCAAAAACCCGACAGTGGTCACGCTCGAGAAAATTGCAACGGCTCTTTCATGTGATATCTCGGAGCTTTTCGCTCCCGTGCCCGATGACACAAAGCCAATCGAACCACTTCGTAGCGGACGACGACCTCCAAATCGAGATTGGCGTTCCTGACAAGATTTGAACCGCCCTGGTTTCGTCGATCCGCCTAGCCGATCGACAAGGCTGGCAATACCGCCGGCCGCGGCGGCATTGATCGAAGTGGATACCTCTTCCAGAAGCCAGTTGAGGCAGTAAGCATCCGGATCGCGCTCGAGCTGCTCTGTCGAAGCGGATTGTGTAAGCAGCAACGGGCCTGGCATCGCGGCGTTCTTTGCGAGCATGGCGGAGACACGATAAGCATCGCCTTCAAGGCCCGGTTTCTATGGCTTTAGGCGATGGTGGACGCTTCCTCTGGGCCCACCACTTTTTCCAGGGATTTGTTCCCTGCGGCCCGTGTCGCCGGCATCCGCTGGCCGACAGGCTAAAGGCTCACTTTTGCCTACTGTCACCGGAATTATACGAGGAATGGCGGGAACCGGCGTCCGGCTTGGTCACCCCCTCCGATCAGCCCAGACGTTCCGGCGTTGTGACGTTTGCCTCACTTCGGTCGCCGCCTTTACCCCTTGGGGAGGCACGTCGCGCTCGCAAGGAATGCGTCGTCGCTGACGGCTTCCATCGCTGGCAAGCACAGCGGTTGATCACGGCGATTCCCTAAAGGGCAATATCTGCCTCCTCTAATACACTGTAGAAAATGGTTGGAAGAGTGGAAGTCCTCTTCTGCAAGTCGAGGGTCACCTACGGCCGTGAGCCGCGTCTTTACCGGAGCAGACCTGCCCATTGGGTAGTGAACTGGGCGCCGCCGAGAAAACCCTCTTTTGCTTTGACTCGTCTTTCAACCAACCTTGGCCGTCATCGAGGCGGCCCCCAGAGGGAGGCATTCGAAATGAGACGGACCACGAAGCTGATAACAACCGCAATGGCGGTCGCGGGCAGCCTGCTTGCGAGTACAGCGACAATACACGCGCAGGAGGAGAGGAAACCCAACATCCTGTTCATCATGGGTGACGACATCGGATGGATGCAGCCGAGCATCTATCACCAAGGCCTCGCGGTCGGTGAAACGCCCAATATCGACCGTATCGGCCGGGAAGGCGCGAAGTTCATGACCTACTATGCCGAGCAGAGCTGCACGGCAGGGCGGACCGCGTTCATTACCGGCATGCAGCCGGTGCGCGTCGGCATGGTTCTGCCGGAGATTCCCGGAAGTCCGTCCTACCTGCGGGCCGGCACGCCTCACCTCGCCAAGTTCCTGTACGATCTCGGCTACTCGACAGGGGAATTCGGCAAGAACCATCTCGGAGATACCACCGAATCCCTGCCGACGGCACACGGGTTCCAGGAATTTTGGGGCTATCTCTATCACCTCGACGCAATGCAGGGGGTGAGCTTCCCCGACATCAACAAGACCTCAACCGAGCAGGGGATCGCGCCACCTTGCAGGAACACGCCCATTCCTGGCATAGCGGACGATCCGGCGGCGGTGGATGCCAAAACCACGACCTGCCTGACGCCGCCGCGTCCAATGCTCGCGTGCAAATCGTCCGACGGGTCGCCTGCCAACCAGTCATGCAAGGACGAAGGGCCGCTGACGCTCGAGCGCTCCAAGACGATTGACGAGGAGATCTCGGCCAAGGTCATCGATTTCCTCGACCGCAATGATCCGAAGAAGACCAACAAGCCGTTCTTCGTCTGGTACAACCCTGCGCGCATGCATATCACCACCGTGCTGCCGGACAAGTACCTGAACATGGTGGGTGAGCAGGGCGGCAAGGACTGGGGCGTCAACGAAGCCGGGATGAAGCAGATGGACGACAACATCGGCTACGTCTTGAAGAGGCTCGAGGAGATGGGAGAACTCGACAATACCATCGTCGTCTTCACCACCGATAACGGCGCCGAGACGATCACATTCCCGGACGGTGGCACCACTCCGTTCAAGGGCGGAAAGCTCAGCACCTGGGAAGGCGGCATGCGTGCGCCGCTCGTGGTTCGCTGGCCGGGGCACATCGAGCCCGGTACAGTCAAAAACGAGATGTTCTCGGCCCTTGACTGGCTGCCGACGTTTGTGAATATCGCCGGTGGGCCCAAGGGGGACGGCCTGAAAAAAGAGATCGAGGCAGGCAAGTATCCTGGCATCGTCAAGACCACGCTCGACGGGATTGATCAGCGCGACTTCCTGGAAGGCAAGTCGCCATCCAAGCGCGACTCGTTCCTGTACTATTCCGGCAAGGAGCCGTCGGCAGTCCGCTACAAGAACTGGAAGATGTACTTCGCCATGGTGTCAGACGATCCGGCTGGGTTTATCGGCGGCGTGCAGCCTTACGCCTGGACGCAGGTCGTCAACATCAAGCGCGACCCGTTCGAAACCTCGGTCGGACAACAGTTGAAGACGCTCTTCGGTACAGGCGGCGCCATCGCGTCACCGTCCACCGCCTATGTCTACGACTGGAACATCCTGCCCATCGGCCAGCAGTTGTGGCTGAAGCATCTCGAGACCTACATCGACTTTCCGCCGCTTCAGAGCCCTGCAAGCTACAATCTGGAGCAAGTGATGCAGCAGGTCCGCGAAATGAAGACTGGTCACGACTGACGCGCAGGCGAATAGCGACATTTGTAGCGGCCGCCACATGGCGGCCGCTACATCGGTATGCCCAAGGGCTGCAGAGGGCCGAACGATGAGCGATTTCACCCAAGCAGATCATGATGAACCGCGGTGGGCTCCGGTGTTGGCAATCCTCGGGGTGTTTGCCTTTCTGGAGGTGCTGCCGCATCACGTCTACGCCCTGCCACGGTGGATATCATACGCGGTTCTGGTGGCAGCCATTGTACCGATGGTCCTTGTCACGCTTTCCAGCGACAATGCCGTGTGGCTGCGTGTCGAGCATGTCGCGATCATGCTGCTCGCCAGTGTTTACGCGGGGAATACGGCAGCAGAGCTTGGCGACATGGTCGGGATCATCACCGTTCATCCGCCCGAGACGCGTTCGGTTTCGCTGTTGACGTCATCCTTTACGATCTGGATCACCAACGTTCTGACCTTCTCGCTGCTCTACTGGCAGATCGACGCGGGTGGTCCCGCGCGCCTCGCGCGTAGCATGGCAGGACGACCCGACTGGCTTTTCCCGCAGGCGTCGGCTCCCGAGCTAGCCGCGCCGGACTGGCGACCGCTCTACGTCGACTATCTTTCCCTCGCGTTCAATACGGCGGCTGCCTTCAGTCCCACCGACGTGCTGCCGCTGACAAGACGTGCGAAGGGACTGATGATGATCGAAAGTGCCATTGCTCTGTTGACGCTCGTGCTCGTGGCTGCGCGCGCCGTCAATGTCATTCCGTAGCGGCGCATTGTTCGTTCCGTCGAGATCGAGGGTGCCTGATGTCAGTCGAGGCCGATCAGCTTTCAACAATGATCAATCACGCGGTGGCGCCGGCGTTTATGCTCAACGGCGTCGCGGCGATGGTGGCCGTGCTCGTCAACCGGATCTCCTCCGTTACCGAGCGGATCAGAAACCTCCGTGAGATCGATGAAGCTGACCTCGTTCGAGCCAGGCTAAAGCAGGAGATCGGCGAACTCAGACGGCGGGAGCTGCTCTTGAACAGTGCCTTGCACCTCGCTGTCCTTGCCGGGATCGGGGTGACGCTGTTACTCCTCTTCGGCTTTGTTGTGGCATTCTTGGGGTACCGCCACGAACCAGGCGCCGCCGTGCTTTTCATCGCGTCGCTTTGCTTTCTGGCTGGATCCCTGTTCCGGTTCCTGCAGGACATCAGGCTCTCCCAAGGCGAGCACAAAGATCGTCAGTTGCGGTGATAGATCGAACTGTGCGGGTTCGCCTTCACTAGAAGTGGAAGGCTACCCCTATGATCGGCCCCTGCTGGACGACGTCGAAGACAAAACCATCATCCTCGTAGTTGACGCCTATGGCACGGTATCCGGCCACTGCCGAGATGGTGTCGTTGAACTTGTAGCCGAGGCCGAGGCCCACGTCCCAGTCAACGTCGGCGCCGCCACCGCCCACCAGCCCCCATCCCGTGACATAGATTTCGGGGGTGAAGAAGTAGTTTCCGCGCAGGCCCACGACCGCGTCCACCCACGTGGCACTGTCATCCCGCTCCACACCAGCCAGAAGTCCGCCGTTGAAGGTGATGTCGGTCTCAACCGACCAGACTTTCATGCCGCCGAACACGTCGAGGTGGCCATTCTGATCTTCGAGTACGGCGTAGCCCACGCCCAGAAGCCCTGCAAATGTCTCCGACGTCACTCCGACGCTATCGGCGAAGATGCCGCGCGGCGTGTGCGCATCGGCCCCCAGTTTCACGTAGACAATGTCGCCGACGACGCTGTAGCGGTCATATCGTGCCTCGGCTGTAGCCATGAAGGCGAAGTCGAGATTGTCGAGAATGTCGCCGAAATCGGCATCGATATTGACCTCAGGAAGCCCGAATTGCCGTACGTTCCCGGAAATTCCGGCAGCCCAGAAGTAGGGCGCCACGGTGAATTCCCAGCCGCTGCGGGTCTCGACCGTTTTCGCTTCGGGTGCCAGGGGTGTGAGATCAGCCGCATTGGCGAGCGATGCGGTCGACAGGACTGCGAGCATGACGATCGCTGGCAAGTGAATGGTCTTCATGAGAATCCCCCGATCTCGTTTACCGCCCAGCATTGCTTCCGGGTCGACAGTGTGTGACGGGAATGGGGTTCGGCAAGCCGAAACGGCTATTCGGACTTGCTGGAGCAACAGAATGCCTGAGACTGTGGCTCGTTGGCCTCAGTCTTGCTTTCCTGCTGGCAGGGACACGCCACGAAAGCGACGTGTCCCTTGCTGGGATCAATAGCAAGGTGGGAACGGATAGTACCCACATTGCTGACCGTTGTAGTAGGAGTTGTAGTAGTAGGGTCGCGCTGCGGCCGCGCCCACCGCAGCGCCTGCAACCACGCCCGCGGCAACCGGGGCACCACGATACCAGGCACCATGATAGACGGGCGCCTGCCAGTATGTACCTCCTACGCGGTTGATGTTGGTGTCGCCGACATGCACGTCGTCCCCCCTGAAACCTCCCGCAAAGTCTCCTCCGCGCATGTCTCCTCCGAATCTGCCTCCGCCGCCGAAGCTACCACCGGCAAAGTCTCCTCCGTGGAATCCTCCGCCGCCGAATCCTCCACCACCGAACCCTCCGCCACCACCGCCGAAATGATCGATGAAGAGGGCTGCCGGTCCGGAGGCACCATTAAGGCTGCCCTCCAGAACGGTTATATCGAAGGTGAGCGTCGTCCCATCCAGTTTAGGGGTCTTGAGCGTCACGACAGCGTCGCTGACATCTGAACCGTCGCCGCCCAGAACCGACACCGTTGCGTTCGGCGGGTCGACCGCAAAGTTGTCCTTGCCGTCGTCCCACTGCATGATGAATTGTTCGGTCGTCACATGCCCTGCGGCCCGAACAGGCCGATCGGCAAAGACGATCGAATTGGCCGACACGCCGGTCAGAATGAGCTTGCCGCTTTCCATTTTCGCGCCAGACGAATTGAGCACCGCCAATGACGGGACCGGCCCTGTCGGCGTGACCACGCCAATCGTCTTTTCCAACGGCACGTGCGGCTTTTTCGGTGCGTCCTGGGCAAAGGCGGCGGGGCTCAAGGCAACACTTCCGAGCAGGATGAGCGTAGTCAATCGGTCGAGTTTCATGGATGTGTCCTCGCAGTTGGAACGGGGTAGTGTTGCATCACCTTCCACGCCCCGTTTTGAAGTCTGAGACTTCTGGTGTGGCGATCTCCCAAACAGCAGAGCCGCTTAGTCCTTGAAGATCTTTTTCCAGTCGGCCTTCATGTCGACGACGGTCCAGCCTGTGATCGCGGCCGCATCGAGCGCCTTGTCGAGGCGGCCAAAGTCCGTCTTGCGGTCATAGGCGTATTCACGTTCCTCATCGGTGTGGTGAATGAGGACCCCGAGACGCGCAGGCGCGCCTGCCATTGTCGTCCACTGCAGCATTTCGAGATCGCCGTCGGAATTGCCGAAGGCTGCGATGGGACGACGACCGATCTCCTGGTTGATCCCAACCGGCTTGCCGGCCTTGTCGTCGATGAAGTTGACTTCCGGCAGACGGTACAAGGTCGGCGTGTCGTCCTGCATCTTGAACTGCGTCTTGATCGAGGAACCGATAACCTGCTCCGGCGGGATGCCGTAGACCTTCTCGGTCCATGGACGCATGAACTCAACCCCGCCGCCCGACACGATGAACGTCTTGAAGCCGTTGGCGCGCAAGTAGGAAAGCAGCTCGACCATCGGCTGGTATACGAGTTCCGTGTAGGGTCGTTTGAACTTCGGGTCGCGGGCCGTCGAAAGCCAGTCGGTCACCACCTTCTCAAAATCAGATGTGGTCATTCCCGCATGGGTCACCATGATGAGCTCTAGCAGACCCTTTTCCCCTGATGCGGCGAGTGTCTCCATGTCGCCGTCGAGCACGGCCTTGAATGGCTGGACGTTCTGCCATTCCGGATGCTGCGGAGAAAGGGTCTTCACGCGGTCAAGGGCGAAAGCAAGCTGGGTGTACATGGGGTGCTCGACCCATAAGGTCCCGTCATTGTCGAAGACGGCGATCCGTTCCGGTTCCGGGACGAAGTCGGGTGATCCCTGCTTTGTCACTCTCTCCACGAACGACACAATTGCCGATTTTGGCCCGGTATCATTCCAGGACGGCAGGGGATCACTTTGTGCGTACGCGGATATTGCGAAGGCGAACGCACCAAAGATGACGGCGGCAGCCACGTAGAGTGGCGCGTTGACGAGGTGGCGGAACATTGTTTTTACCCCCAGGGTAAGCGTGGCGCGGGCTGCGCGTTCCTTCTCTTCCGGCATGCATCGACTCTAACGAAAGCGTTCCCTCCGCGATATTGCCCTTTGGGGAATCCGCGCAACCATGAGTGGCTTTGGCGACGCATGACACTTCAGCGACAAGGTGTTATCATGCGCGAGCTTTGGGAGTTGGACGATGGCTTCGGGCAAGGGGGAAGGTCGATTGCGGTGCGCCGGCGCCTTGCTGGCACCGCTCTTTCTGACGGCCTCGGTCGTATTCGCTGCCTCTCAAACCACTCCACCGCCTCTCGATCGGTCGCCGCGGGTTCTCATACTTTATCCATATGACGAAAGGATCGCGGCGACCACGGCTGCCGGGGAAGCACTGCGAGGCCGGCTCCTTGAAGCAACCAGTGGGAAGATCGATCTGTTCTCCGAGTTCCTGGACCTGTCGCGGTTTCCGGAGGCTGAACATGTCCAGCGACTGGGGCGGTACATGGCAGAGAAGTATGCCATCCGTCGCCCGGACGTCGTTGTCGCGCTGGGCAAGGAGTCGGCTAGTTTCATTTCGACAAACCGGGCAAGCATCGCTCCCGACGCGAAGATAGTTGCGGCCGGTTTCGGCAACTCGACCTCTGAAAACATCGACCTTCCCGATGACGTGATCGGCGCTTTCACGACATTCGACATTCTGAAGACCGCGGAAATGGCGCGAGGTCTGCAACCCGGCGCCCGTCACCTCTACATCATCGGCGGATCATCTGAATTCGACCAGGGTTGGCTGGCAACGGCGCGCGCCGACCTCGCCGAATTCTCCAAGTCGTACGAAACGACTTACCTCGAAAACCTGACGATCGAGCAATTCATTGAACGGGCAGCCGAAGTCCCTGCCGACAGCATCATACTGGCGTTGACGGTCTTCAAGGATCAGGCCGGGCGGAATTTCATACCGCGCGAAGCGATAGGAAAAATTGCTGCAACGGCCAGTGCTCCGGTTTACGGCCCCTACCAGACCTACATCAACTACGGGGTCGTCGGCGGCAATACCGTCACATTTGAAACTTTGGGTCAGACCGTCGGCAACCTGGTCCTCGATGCCATTGCCGGTAGGCCGATTAAGGATATTCAAGCGCCCCAGACGTACATCGTCGACGCGCGACAACTGAAGCGTTGGGGCTTGGCGGAAAAGAACCTGCCCGCGGGCACCATCCAGATGTACAGGGAAAAGGGCCTCTGGGAAGGCCACTGGTTGGCAGTGACAGGAGCGTTTGGTGTCCTTTTGATGCAGGCCGGCGTCATCGCAGCCCTACTTCTCGAGCGACGCCGTCGCCAGGAGGCAGAGAGCCGGTCGCGACTTCACCTGCTCGAAGCTGTCCACCTGAACCAGTCTGCGACGGCGGGGGCGTTGTCGTCTTCCGTTGCCCATGAACTCAATCAGCCACTGTCGGCCATCAGAAACAACGCGGAGGCTGCCTCTGTACTGCTTCAAAATGACAGCCCGGACCTTCAGCTCATCCAGCAGATCCTTCTCGATATCCAGGCAGATGATCAGCGTGCGGGCGACATCATTGGCCGGATGAGAGGATTGCTCAAGAAAAGAAGCGAGATCGACTGGCAGGAGTTCGACCTGAACGATGTCACGTCGAACGCAATCAGCATCATTCACGGAGAGGCGGAACGCAGGGGGATCACGCTCAAGACAAAGCGGCCGACGACAGAGCTACCGGTGCGCGCAGACAAGGTTCATGTGCAGCAGGTTGTCCTCAACCTGGCCACCAATGCGATGGATGCCATGACCGAGGCGGGGTCCGACAGCAGGATTCTGACGCTGGCGACAGGAGTTGTGAAGGAGAAAGCCGAGCTCTGCGTGGCCGACACGGGCAACGGAATTCCGCAGGAACGCCTGTCCAGCATCTTCGAGCCGTTCTACACGACAAAGCAGGCAGGAACGGGTCTTGGCCTTTCCATCGCGCGCGCGATTGTTGAGACTTACGGCGGAACGATCTCTGCGACCAACCGACCTGAAGGTGGCGCAATCTTTCGTGTGGCGCTCCCGCTTGCCCGAGGCGGAGAGCGACACTCATGAAACCGGTCGTCCATATCGTCGATGACGACGAATCTTACCGCACGGCAACGGCACGGCTGCTTTCCGCCTATGGCATCGCAGTGGAGGTCTATGAATCCGGTGATGAGTTTCTTGCCCGCCTTCCAGGCTGCGAGCCGGGCTGCGTTCTTCTTGACCTGCAGATGCCCGGTCGGTCCGGCTTGCAGGTACAGCACCAACTATCCGAGCTCGCACCGCTGCTTCCGATTGTGTTTCTTACGGGGCAAGGGGACATAAAGGCCGGCGTCGACGCGATGAAAGCGGGCGCCCAAGACTTCCTGGAGAAGCCGAGTTCAGGTGCGGTCCTGATGGAAACCATCCAGCGCGCGTTGGCTCAGTATGAGAGGCGCAGGACCGAGTATGAGCGCCGGCAGCAAATGAGGACTTTGGTGGCTGGCTTCAGTGCCCGCGAAGCTGAAGTGTTTGGGCTTGTTGTCCGTGGCCATCTCAACAAGCAAATTGCCTACGCCCTTGGTATATCGGAGCGCACGGTAAAGGTTCACCGTCATCAGGTTATGGAGAAGCTCGGAGCAAGGTCGCTTGCGGAGGCTGTCTCGATTGCCGCGGACATCGGGCTCGACCACGGACAAGTACGACGTGTGACGCAAAGTGACGGGCCGCCTTCCCCTTAGGGCAATATCGAGTTTTCGACGACGCGCCTACAATGGGTGCCAACTGCGGATCACGAGAAATGTCACAATGGGGGCATGATAGTGGGAAAGCTGCGCGGCACGGTCGCTGTTGTCGATGATGATGCGAGCCTGCGTCGAAGCGTCGGACGCCTGCTCTACGCTTACGGATTTCCGGCCGTTGAGTACCAATCTGCCGAAGCCTTCCTCGGTCGCGATCCAAACATCCTGATCGACTGTCTCGTATTGGACATCGACCTCGGCGGCATGTCCGGAATCGAATTGCAGCACAAGTTGAAAGAGGCAGGATCGAAACTGCCGGTGATTTTCATCACCGCCCTCGAAGACCCCCGCCTGAAAACCAAGGCAGAACAAGCCGGGTGTGTCGCCTATCTGCGAAAGCCTTTCGCAGGGGGCGGGCTTATCGACGCGGTGAAGAAGGCGATTGGATCGTGAGTTCTTGCTCGATGACCGACCGCCACGACGCTCAGGCAGACTGACCAGCCAGAAGGCTAACAGGGAGGTCTAATATGGAATGGCTTAGACACTGGCGGCCGATGGCCGAAGCACTGGCAATGGCGTCCTGCCTCAGCGTGCATCCGTTTTCTGCCGGAACCGCATCCGCTCAGCCAGAAAAACCGAACATCGTGTTCATTCTCGGCGACAATATCGGCTACGGAGACATTGGCGTTTACGGAGGCGGGAATTTGCGTGGATCGCCGACGCCGCGCATTGACCAGCTTGCCTCCGAAGGGCTGCGACTGACGCAGTTTCTGGTCGAGCCCTCCTGTACGCCGTCTCGCGCAGCCTTGATGACAGGACGCTATTCCATTCGTTCCGGACTGTCGTTGGTTGCTGTTCCGGGCACGTCTTTTTCCTTACCGGCAAACGAAGTCACGATGGCGGAAATGCTGCATGACGCAGGCTACGCGACCGCAATCTTCGGCAAGTGGCATCTCGGCGCG
Source organism: Rhizobium sp. 57MFTsu3.2 (assembly GCF_012932765.1). Taxonomy (NCBI): domain Bacteria; kingdom Pseudomonadati; phylum Pseudomonadota; class Alphaproteobacteria; order Hyphomicrobiales; family Rhizobiaceae; genus Rhizobium; species Rhizobium sp. 57MFTsu3.2. Next base: position 26,431 of record NZ_JDWI01000044.1, on the reverse strand, counting down.
CAAGCCTACAGTCAACCGCAAAACCAGGGTTTCGACGAATTCTACGGTATTCCGCCCGGCGATACCTGGGACGCATTTGGAATGATCCGGCAGGGAAAGCAGACGAACGCGCTCGACATCCCTCTCGAGAAGGGGCCGCAAATCGTCGAAGCGAGCCGCGGCCAGCCACTTAAATCCGTGAAGCCATACACCGAGGAAGTGCGCCGCGAAATCGATTGGGACCTGGCGGATCACGGCATCGACTTCATGAAGCGGCAAAAATCGGCGGGCAAGCCGTTCTTCCTTTACCTGCCGATATCGCGCACGCACTTCCCGAACCTGCCTTCGAAACGGTTCGAGGGCGCGTCGCGGATCGGTCAGTTCGGGGACTCCCTGATGGAGGGCGATGCGATTGTTGGAACGGTGCTTGACGCAATCAAGGACCTTGGGGTCGAGCAGGATACGATCGTGGTCTTTGCATCAGACAATGGACCGGACGGCCCTGGCGCAAACCGCTTCGGCGGCGACATGCCGGATATTGGCAGTTCCGGACCGTATCGTGGTGCGCTTGGAGAGATCAGCGAAGGCGCGATACGCACGGCCGCGGCGATACGCTGGCCGCAACGGATCAAACCGGGATCTTCGTACGCGATGTTTTCGATAATGGATTTTTTCCCGACCTTCGCCCACATCGCTGGCGCCAAAGTGCCGGATGACCGGCCAATCGACGGTGTGGATCAAACCAGCCTGTTGCTAGGAGAGGACGACGACGGTGCCCGTGATCATCTGCTGACCTTCGTCGGGTCGGAATTGGTCGCAGCCCGCTGGAAACAGTTCCGTGCGTATTTCGTCAACGTGGCGCCGGGCCGTAGCGGCGCAGGGGGCGCAACGTTGATGGGAGGCGTTGGCGCGAGTGCTGCACCCATGAACGGTTATCCGCAAGTGTTCAACATCGAGGCCGATCCACAGGAGGAGCACAATATCGGCGAGATGTACAACTGGGTTCTGGGGCCGCTGCTGCAGGCGGTGGGAGAATATAAGGCGAGCCTTGCGCGATCACCAAACCCGCCGGCGGCGAACATGACAAGGTTTTAGCTGCCGCAGCCTTGCGCGAACTCAAGCACAACTCGTTCCATGGTCGCCAGTTCCGGAGTGAAGTACACGGAAAACAAACCCTGCTTCAGGCGCAGCTGGTTGCGCCTGAAGCAGGGAATCTGGTTTCGTCGATCGACCTAGCCGATCGACATCAGGCTGGCATTGCCGCCGGCCGCGGCGGTATTGATCGAGGTGGATACCTCTTCCAGAAGCCAGTTGAGGCAATAAGCATCCGGATCGTGCTCGAGCTTTTCTGTCGAAGCGGATTGGGTCAGCAGCAACGGGCCCGGCATCGCGGCGATCTTTGCGAGCATGGCGGAGACACGATCAGCATCGCCTTCAACAAGTGCGCCGGCCATGGGCTCGGTATCGTCAGTTGCCTTCCTCCAGGAAATCCGCTGCGCGACGCTGACGGGAACATCTTTCAGCGTCGTGCGGAGGCTCCCATCGCATTCGATTACCGCGCTGTTGCCCGTGGCAAGCACAGCCGAGACCTGGCGAATGAGGCCGGTCTGGGAGACCGGAGCGCACAGGATCGCTCCACGGGGATGAAGAGCATAGAGGTTGCGCTCACCGACGGGGCCGGCAAGTTCGGTTTCAAGTCCCAGGGCCGACTGGCTGCCGAGATGGCGTGCCGTTTCAGCATCCTCGGAAAGGCCCTGCTGGTCCAGCCACTTCGCAAAGTCCGAAAGAGCCGGGTCGCTGTAGACGGAACTGTGCTGCGGTGGGATTGGTGGCGTCGTCACCAACCGCCCGAGATAGAGCGGCCCGCCCGCTTTCGGGCCGGTGCCCGACAAGCCGCGGCCACCGAAGGGCTGGACGCCGACAACTGCGCCAATGACGTTGCGATTGACATAGAGGTTGCCGGCCTTCACCTGCGAGGTAACGTTCGCAATCGTTTCGTCGAGGCGTGTATGGAGCCCGAAGGTCAGGCCATATCCGGTTGCATTGATCTCGTCGATCAGGTGGCCGAGGTCCTGGCGGCGCCAGCGAACGACATGGAGAACAGGCCCGAACACTTCGCGCTTGAGTTCAGAGATCTTGTTGATCTCAATGATTGTCGGCGCAACGAAGGTGCCATTCGTGGTCGCATCGGGCAATTCGACGCGCTCCACGGCACTGCCGGAACGGCCCATGGCATCTACATGCTTCTCTATAATGTCCTTGGCTTCGGCGGTGATTACCGGGCCGATGTCGGAGGCCAGCCGGTTGGTGTTGGCAATCGAAAGCTCGCGCAACGCCCCCTTGAGCATGGCCAGCGTGCGATCAGCGACGTCTTCCTGCAGGCACAGGATACGAAGTGCCGAGCAGCGCTGCCCGGCGCTGTCGAACGCAGAGGCGATCACGTCGCCAACGACCTGTTCGGCGAGCGCCGAGGAATCGACGATCATGGCATTCTGACCGCCAGTTTCGGCAATCAGCGGGATCGGCTTGCCATCCTTTGACAGACGCTTGGCAAGTTCCGCCTGGATCAGTCGGGCGACCTCGGTCGAGCCGGTAAACATCACAGCGGCGGCTTCAGGCGCTGCGACCAGGGCCGCCCCTACCCTTCCGTCGCCGGGAACCAGTTGGACGACATCGTCTGGGATACCAGCCTCATGCAGGATGCGAACTGCTTCGGCGGCGATCAGCGGCGTTTCTTCCGCGGGCTTGGCAAGAACCGGGTTGCCGGCAACAAGAGCAGCAGCCACCTGCCCGGTAAAGATTGCCAGCGGGAAGTTCCAGGGGCTGATGCACACGACCGGTCCGAGTGGCGCATGCGAAGGGCCAAGAGTTCGGCGGGTCTGCTCGGCGTAGTAGCGCAGGAAGTCGATTGCCTCGCGCACTTCGGCAATCGCATTGAGCAACGATTTGCCGGCTTCGCGGATGATGAGGCCGAGCAAGGTCTCCATCCTCGCCTGCATGATGTCGGCAGCGCGATCAAGATGTGCTGCCCTTTGACCCGGCGTTACCGATCCCCAGGACGAAGCAGCTTTCAGAGCGATCGCGGCTGCCGAGGCGACCTCTTTTGCGGTTGCCTCGCGTACTGTTCCGACAACGTCGCGGTTGTCGGCCGGGTTGAGAACGTTGCGGGCAGTTCCCGCCTCGGTCTGGTTGGTTGGCGCGGCCGACCACGAGACGGTGGCGCTCGCCTTCAGTGCTTCTGTAAGCGCCTGCAGCGATGTTTCATTGGAGACATCAAGGCCGGCAGAGTTGCGGCGCTGGCCGTAGAGGTCGGAGGGAAGCGCAATCTTGTCGTGCTTCTGGCCGGGCACTTGCATTCTCGCGACAATCTCAACCGGATCGGCGACAAGCTCGTCGATGGAGACATTGGGGTCGGCAATCCGGTTGACGAAGGAGGAGTTGGCGCCGTTTTCGAGAAGGCGGCGCACAAGATAGGCAAGCAGCGTTTCATGGGTGCCGACAGGAGCATAGATGCGGCACGGGCGGTTGAGATTTTGCCGGCCCACGACCTCGTCGTACAGTGGCTCGCCCATACCATGCAGGCACTGGAACTCGTACTTGCCGACATAGTAGTCGGAGCCGGCCATGTGGTAGATGGTGGCGAGCGTCTGTGCATTGTGGGTGGCAAACTGCGGGAAGACGGCATCGGTCGCGGCAAGCAGCTTCCTGGCGCAGGCAATATAGGAGACGTCGGTGTAGATCTTGCGGGTAAAGACAGGGAAGTCTTCAAGGCCATCAAGCTGCGCGCGCTTGATTTCGGCATCCCAATAGGCGCCCTTGACAAGTCGAACCATGATGCGGCGACCGGCGCGGCGGGCAAGATCGATGATGAAGTCGAGGACGAAGGGGCAACGCTTGCCATAGGCCTGGACAACGAAGCCCATGCCGTTCCAGCCGGCAAGGTCCTCGTCGAGGCACAGCGTTTCGAGGATATCGAGCGACAGTTCCAGCCGGTCGGCTTCCTCCGCGTCGATGTTCAGGCCGATATCATAGGACTTGGCGATCAGCGCAAGTGCCTTCACCTTCGGCAGCAATTCGCCCATCACGCGCGCGCTCTGGGCTCTCGAATAGCGGGGATGGAGGGCCGAAAGCTTGATCGAGATGCCGGGGCCCTCGTAGATGCCGCGGCGGTCGGATGCCTTGCCGATCGCGTGGATCGCCGCTTCATAATCCTTGTAGTAGCGTTCGGCGTCGGCGCCTGTGGTCGCGGCCTCGCCCAGCATGTCGTAGGAATAGCGGAAGCCGCGTTGTTCAAGCGGCCTTGCCCGCTGCAGCGCCTCGTCGATCGTTTCGCCGGTAACGAACTGCTCGCCCATCATGCGCATCGCCATGTCGACGCCACGCCGGATGACCGGCTCGCCGCAGCGTGCAATCAGGCGGGTGAGCGCTGCCGAGAGGTTGCGATCGTTGACTGTCGAGGTGAGCTTGCCGGTCACCACCAAACCCCAGGTCGCGGCGTTGACAAAGAGCGAGCGACCACCGCCGAGATGCGACTTCCAATCTCCTTCAGAAATCTTGTCGCGGATCAGGGCATCGCGCGTTGCTGTATCGGGGATGCGCAGCAGGGCCTCGGCGAGACACATGAGTGCCACGCCTTCCTGGCTCGAAAGAGAATATTCGTGCACGAGCCCTTCGACGCCGGTGCCCTTGTGCTTGGCGCGAAGCGCTGCAATGAGCCTGCGAGCGGTCGAAGCTGCGTCTTGGCTGACCTTTTCCGGCAGCGTCGCAGCCCCGATGAGGCGCGGAACACAGACGGTCTCCGGCGTGCGATAAGCTGCCGTAATGGCACGACGCAGCTCGCTTTGCGGTCGGACCGCCGGCGCGAAACCCTCGAAAGGATTTGCAGCGTCACGCGGCTGCGCGCCATTGGTTTCGTTGCCCACCGTATCGTTGGTGATCGTCATGTCTTTGCTCCAGATCAGGTATGGCTGATACATAGCAGATCTATGAAGTTGATTTCACTTGAAATAGGCTGGAATGAAATGTATTTGCCTAATTTATACGGAAATCAGAGGCAATGTCGTGACTACCATCGCAAACGGCAGAGAAATCGACCAGTTCGATCACAGGATTATCGAGGCCCTTGTCGCCGACGGTCGCATGTCGATTACCGATCTTGCAAAGAAGGTCGGCCTGTCCAACACTCCTTGCCAGGTCAGACTAAAGCGATTGATCGAGGATGGCTATATTCTTGGCTTCCGCGCAATCGTCGACGTGAAGAAACTTGGCAAGAACCATGTCGCGTTCACAGAGGTAAAGCTCTCCGACACGCGTGAGCACGCGCTGAAGGCCTTCAACATCGCCGCGCGGAAGCTGCAGGAAGTCGAGGAGTGCCATATGATCGCCGGCGCTTTCGACTACCTCTTGAAAATCCGCACATCAGACATTTCCAATTACCGTCTCGTGCTCGGCGAGAAGATATCGAGCCTCCCCTTCGTCGCCAGCACATCGACCTTCGTTGCCATGGAGGCGGTCAAGGAAAACGGCGCCTGAAGGTCGGCCTTGCCTAGCCCAGCCTAAATTTTCCACCGCCCGCCCTGCTTGCCGCAGGAGAAATTTCCATTGCGAGATATTACCTATTTACAACTAACATGTCAGTCTGTTACGTCTAACACGTTGCCTTGGAGGATGGATATTGACTGAGAAATTTGGGCTTTCCGTTGCGCTTGCCACGCCGTTCGAAATCAGCGGCGAGATCGCTGTCGACACGATGATTAGGCAGGCAAAACAAAGCCTTGCAGAGGGATGTTCGAGTGTTACGCTTTTTGGCACCACCGGCGAGGGATCGTCGATCGGGACCCAGGAGCGCGAACGTATCCTCGGGGCATTCCTGGATGCCGGTATCGAGCCGCGGAAGATCGTCATGGGAGTGCTTGTTGACGCCGCCGAAGATGCCGCAGCGCAGGCCGGGTATGCGCTTTCCCGTGGCGTGCGCAACATCCTGCTTGCCCCGCCCTCCTACTTCAAGAACGTAAGCGATGACGGCCTCTTCAAATGGTTCTCGGCGGTCTTTGTGATCCTCGGCGACAGGGCGCGCGACATCATCGTCTATAATATTCCCTCGGTTACGATGGTGCCCCTGACCGTGTCTCTGATCGGGCGTTTGCGGACGGCCTTTCCAACGGTTGTCACTGGCGCGAAGGATTCGTCCGGCGACTGGCCGTTCACCGAAGCCCTTTTGAAGGCGCACGGTGACCTCATCATCCTGATCGGCGACGAGCGCCACCTTGCAAAGGGTGTTCGCCTCGGCGGACAAGGTGCGATCTCCGGGATGGCGAACTTCCTGCCTGCGGAGGTCAAGCTGATGGCGGAAGAAGGCAGGGACGATGCCCGCGTCGAGGATTTTGTCGCCGAACTTCTGAAGTATCCGGTTACCCCGGCAGTCAAGGTCATGGTGGCCAGGCAAACCTGCGACGATGTTTGGCTTGCGGTTCGCCCACCACTCATTTCGATATCTGGCGAGGGACAGGAGCGGCTTGCTCTTGCCTTCGATTCACTTTTCCGCTCCAAGGCTGCATAGGCACCATGTACGAGGGGGAGGCAATGGACGGACTGGAGGAGCAGCCGACGCTGCGGGAAAAGGCGTATGAAAGCTTCACGCGCCACCTGCTGGCGCGCGACGTGCGTCCCGGCCAATTTGTCTCCCAGCGCCGCCTCGTCGAGTTGACCGGCCTGACGCTTGCTGCGATTCGCGAGCTAATCCCGCGGCTCGAGGCCGAAGGACTGATCAAGACGGTCCCGCAGCGCGGCCTGCAGATCGCCCATATCGACCTCAATCTCATCCGCGAGGCTTTTCAGCTCCGGCTCTTCCTGGAGAAGGAGGCGGTGGCGCTCTTCACGCGCTCCGCCTCCGATGAAACGATTGCCGGGCTCATCAAGCAGCATCGCGATATCGCCGAAGCCATCGCCAGTGGCGACGCCTCCCACGAGCTTGAAGTACGCGCACAAGCCGTCGACTGGGGCATGCACGACGCCTTCATCGACGCGCTTGGCAATACGATCATTTCCAACGCCTACCGGGTCAATTCGATCAAGATGCGCCTGATCAGCCAGGAACGCTTCCGTATCGACGGGCGTGTCGGTCCCGTCATGGGAGAGCATCTGAAGGTCCTGGAGGCGATAGAGAGCCGCTCGGCCGAGGATGCGGTGAACAACCTCGCCGCTCACATCAACCACGCCAGGGATCGCGCCCTGCGGATCTAATTGCATCATAGCCGGCGATGAGGAGATCGGCGGCAACAGAGGAGGACTTACATGCCATCATCATTCTTGAATCCCACCCGGCGCGGCTTTCTCGCCGGTACCGCGGCACTCGGCGCCGGCAGCCTCATGGGCATCCGCTCTGCATCGGCGGCCGTCGACTGGAAGCGTTTTGCCGGCACGACGCTGGAAGTCAATCTGGTCAAGAGCCCTCGCAGTGAGACACTCATCAAGTATCTCCCGGAGTTTGAGGAGCTGACGGGCATCAAGGTCAATGCAGAAGCGACGCCAGAGCAGCAGCAGCGTCAGAAAACCACGATCGAACTGAGCTCAGGCAAGCCGAGTTTCGACGTGGTGCATATGAGCTATCACGTCCAGAAGCGACAGTTTGAAAAGGGCGGCTGGCTTGCCGATATCAGCGGTTTCCTCAAGGATCCATCGCTGACTGATCCGTCGCTGGTCGAGAGCGACTTTGCCGGCGCCGGCATGACCTTCGCCAAGGACCCTGAAGGCGTCCTGCGCTCCCTGCCCTTCTCGGTGGACTACTGGATCGTGTACTGGAACAAGGCGCTCTTCGAAAAGAAGGGGCTTTCCTATCCGACCACATTCGAGGAAATGGCAAGCGCTGCCGAAGCGTTGACGGATCCCTCGACCAACACCTATGGCTTCGTCGCTCGTGGCCTGAAGAACGCCAATACACCGGTCTGGACGACGTTGTTGCTCGGCTACGGATCGAGCCCGCTTGGGGCGGACGGCAAGCTGCGCACCAATTCCGAAGAGGCTGTGGAAGCGGCCAAGCTTTACCAGCGCCTGATGACCAAGGCCGCCCCTCCCGGCGTCTCCGGCTTCAACTGGGCAGAAGCCCAGTCGGCCTTCCTGCAGGGCAAGATCGGCATGTGGCTCGATGGCGTTGGCTTTGCGCCGCCGATCGAGAACCCGGAAAAGTCGCGTGTCGTCGGCCAGGTCGGTTACGGCATCATGCCGAAGGGTCCGAAGGCCCAGGCGGCGGCAACAACCGGCGACGGGCTCGGCGTCGTGGCTGCAAGCCAGAAGAAGGAAGCCGCATATCTCTTCTGCCAGTGGGCGATTTCCCATGACATGGGTGCGCGCCTGCTGCAGGCTGGCGCCGGCGTTCCCTTCCGTCAGTCGGTCCTTGAGGATCAGAAGGTGCGCGAAGGCGTGAAGATGCCGGCCGCATGGCTCGATGCTGTCGCAGGTTCCGCAAAGGTTTCGCAGCTTGCCCTGCCGATCATCATTCCCGTCACGGAGTTCCGCGACATCTATGGCGTCGGGCTCACCAACATGATCGGTGGCGCCGATCCGGCTGCCGAGCTGAAGACGGCGACGGCTCAGTTCGAGCCGGTGCTGGCACGAAGCGAGGGATAATGTCTTCGGTGAGCATGGAAGCCGCAACCGCGGCCAAGGCCAAGCAAAAGCAGAGGAGCAAACCGGGTCGGTTTGCTCCCAACTACTGGCCTTTCGTCATTCCCGCGCTGATCGTCGTGGCGGCTGTCATCGTTTTTCCCTGGGTCTTTACCCTGTGGATGAGCGTCAACAGCTGGACGCTTGGTCAGGCACAGGCCTTTGCCGGGTTGGATAACTACCTGCGCCTCGCGGTCGACCTGCGCTTTTGGGACTCGTTGTGGCATACCGTGCTCTACACGACGTTGTCGGTCGTCGCTCCGCTTTTTCTCGGAACGCTGGCCGCGCTCATCTTCGATACCCAGTTTCCACTGCGCGGTATCCTACGCGGGGTGTTCGTGATGCCGATGATGGCGACGCCGGTCGCCATCGCGCTCGTCTGGACGATGATGTTCCACCCGCAGCTCGGGGTCCTGAACTACCTGCTTTCCTATGTCGGGATCGGTCCGCAGGAATGGATCTACAACCAGATGAGCGTCATTCCCTCCCTGGTGCTTGTGGAAACCTGGCAGTGGACACCGCTCGTCATGCTGATCGTGCTCGGGGGCCTCGCCGCCGTCCCGCGCGAGCCCTACGAGAGCGCGGAAATCGATGGCGCCAATGTCTGGCAGAAGTTTCGTTACCTGACACTGCCGATGATCGCGCCGTTCCTGATGATCGCCGTGATCATTCGCAGCATCGACGCGGTCAAGAGCTTCGACATCATCTATGCGATGACACAGGGCGGACCGGGCACCGCGTCGGAGACGATCAACATCTATCTCTATAACACCGCGTTTTCCTACTATGATATCGGATATGGCTCGGCGATGGCGGTCGTCTTCTTCGTTCTGATCGTTGTGCTTTCCTTCATTCTGCTGATGATAAAGCAGCGCGCCAACTGGTCCGACGGGGAGGCACGCTGATGAAGCGCAAGGCACTCGATCGCATCGGACTTCTGTTCGTGGCTCTGGTGATGGTGTCGCCGGTGGTGCTGTTCTTCCTCTGGATGATCTCACTGTCATTGAAGTACGAGATCGACAACGGCGCCTTCCCCCCGATCTTCATCCCCGAACGCTTCGCCTGGTCGAACTACCTCAAGGTGTTCGAGGAGAACAACTTCTTCCTTTATCTGTGGAATTCGGTCCTGGTAACGGGTGCGGCAACGCTTCTGGCGCTTGTTATCGGCGTGCCGGCTGGTTACGGCATTGCCCGCCTGAAGGCCGAGAAATCCGCCGTCGTCATCATGATTGCGCGTATGACGCCCGGCCTTTCCTTCCTCATTCCGCTGTTCCTGCTGTTCCAGTGGCTGAACCTGCTCGGCACGCTCTGGCCACAGATCATCATTCACCTCGTCGTAACCGTCCCGATCGTCGTCTGGATCATGATCGGCTATTTCGAAACGACGCCGATGGAGCTGGAAGAAGCCGCAAGCATCGACGGGGCAACGCCCTGGCAGGTTTTCCGCCTGGTGGCCCTCCCGATCGCAAGGCCCGGGATCGTCGTCGCCTTTATCCTGTCGGTCATTTTCTCCTGGAACAACTTCGTGTTCGGCATCGTCCTTGCTAGTCGTGAGACGCGTACGCTGCCTGTCGCGGTCTACAACATGCTGTCCTTCGAGCAGGTCAGCTGGGGTCCGCTTGCAGCCGCGGCCTTGATCGTCACCCTGCCGGTGTTGATCCTGACCGTCTTTGCGCAAAGGCAGATCGTTGCCGGCCTGACGGCGGGTGCGGTGAAGTGACACCGACGATCCCGACCAAGCAGCAGCCGGAGCCGGCGCGGCGTATTCTGTGCGTCGGAGCCGCTGTTCTCGATACGCTCTTCAGGGTCCATGTCATTCCCGCCGGCCAAGGCAAAGTGCTGCCAACCGACATGTTGCAGATCGCAGAAGGAATGGCCTCGAGTGCCGCTTATGCTGTTGCAAGGCTTGGCGGGAGCGCCAGCATCTGGGGCGCTGTCGGAGATGACGAGACCGGCGAGCGCATCATCGGCGATCTGGCTGCAAGCGGCATCGATACCGCTGGCATGCGTTGCGTGGCAGGCGCCCGCTCAGCCGTATCGACGATCCTGATCGATGATGCCGGCGAACGCCTGATCATACCGTTTTATGATCCGCGGCTGCATCACGGCGTTCAACCCGTCACTGCTGAAGATATCGCGGCATTTGATGCAGTTCTGGTCGACGTGCGTTGGCCAGAGCTTGCTCTCAAGACATTGCTTGCTGCCCGAAAAGCAGGCATTCCTGCCATCCTCGATGGCGACGTTGCGCCCGAGGGCGTGATCGAGATGCTGGGACCGGCCGCAAGCCACATTATCTTTTCGCAACCGGCCGCCGAACGACTGACGGGAGCATCAGATCCGGTGTCGATCGTTCGCCAGTTGAAGGAGACGTTCGCTCATGCCTTCGTCAGCGTGACATTCGGCGAGAGAGGTTCTTACTGGTTCGATGATGATGACGCCCTTATTCGTCATCTCGAGGCACCACGCATTAGAGCCGTCGATACGCTGGCCGCGGGCGATATCTTTCATGGAACCTTTGCGCTGATGCTTTGCGAGGGCATGGCGATGGAGGATGTTATGCGCTCGTCATCGATGGCGGCGGCCATAAAGTGCCGGACGTTTGGAGGGCGCATCGGGGCGCCTGATCGAGCAGAGCTTGATGAGGCGTTGACGAGCTGGCCGGCCCGTGCCGTCGACGTCACCCGACCCGCTGACCAAGCCGTTTGAAGATCATGCGGCCTTCGACACGGTCATGGAACAACCGGACGCCTTGAGCGCGCCTTCGACGACATCAACGAACAGCCTGCGGAACCAGACCGAGCGGCCGTCCGCGCGATCTACGCGCCGGTAAAGCATCGTCACCGGATCTGCCGGAAGCTCGATCGGTGGCTCAGAGAGCTCGAGCCCGTGCAACTGCGCAATGCAACGGGCAATCGATTCCGGAATGGTGGCGATCGCCGGCATTGCCCTCAGTGCCGGCGGCAATGCCGAGAAGCGAGGCACGGTGGCGACGACCTGGCGACGCAGGCCGGCCTTGGCAAGAACTGTATCGAGATTCGTCGCGCTATTGCCCTCGAATGACACCGTGACATGGGCGGCATCGACGAAGTCTTCCAGCGTCAGCGGTGCTTTGCGCTTTAGTTGTGTGGGGTCATAGACACAAACGGAACACTGGCTGAAAAGCGGCTGCCGGATGTGCCAGGACGCCGGCTCCTCGTGGACTGCGACACTGAAGTCGCAGGCGCCATCGTCGCGCATGCGAGCCTTCACGCAGGCCCGTGGGGCGAAGCACCCAAACCTAGCCATCATCATGGGCAGGGTTTCTACAACGCACAAAGCGCTTACTCATCCAGTGCATCGTGACATGCTCCACTTGACAAGGTTCCACTGGCCTTTTATTTAAAAGACCACTGGTCTTTTAAGTTGGATGAACATCGTGTCAAAGCCGTTCGATAATAAAGTGGCGTATGTAACGGGCGCTGGAACCGGGATCGGCGCAGAAATTGCGAAGACCTTAGCCGGACGCGGGGCGGCAGTGGCTCTCGTTGGCAGGGGTGAAGCATCTCTGAGAGACATTGAAGCTCAGATCACATCAGATGGCGGGACGGCCATCACTTTGCCCGCGGACATCAGTGACGAAGCTGCCGTCGAGCGTACGATTGCACAAACAATCGATAGGTTCGGCGCTGTACATCTGGCGGTGAACAACGCGGGAATCCCAGGTGACAACCGTGCGGTTGGTGATCTCGATGGAGAGCGGTGGACCGAAATCATCGGGGTGAACCTATCCGGCGTGTACCTTTGCATGAAGCACGAAATCAAAGCGATGGAAAAAGCCGGCGGCGGTAGCATCGTCAACGTCTCTAGCGTCTTTGCCGACCGTGGTCTTGTTGGCCGGTCAGCCTACAGCGCCAGCAAGCACGGACTTCGCGGGCTCACCCGCTCAGCTGCGATCGAATACGCAAGGAGAGGCATCCGTATCAATGAGATTCAGCCTGGCGTTATCGCCGTCGCCCGGCAGAACTCCAACGCAGACGAAGTCGGAAAAATCGCGGAGCGAATTCCGCTCGGCCGCCTCGGCCATGGAGCCGAGATAGCCACGGCAGTCTGCTTTTTACTATCCAATGACGCTTCCTATGTCACGGGCGCCCATCTTGCTGTCGACGGCGGCTTCCTCAGCTGAAGCTGCCGTTACCCAACCTCAAACGGAGAAATCACATGACAGACAATAAAACCTGGCTCATCACGGGAAGCTCCCGTGGCCTGGGCCGACAGCTCGCTGAAAGCATACTGCAAGCAGGTGGAAACGTTGTTGCAACGGCTCGAGAGAAAGCTCAACTAAGTGGTCTGCTCGAGCGATATGGTTCAAAAGTAAAAACCCTCTCCTTGGATGTGACTGACACCATAGCTGCGCATCGCGCCGTGGCTGAGGCAGTCCAGACTTTTGGTCGCTTGGATGTCCTCGTTAACAACGCAGGATATGCGGATGTCGCTTCGATCGAAGACATGAGCGAGGAGATGTTTCGAGCCCAAATCGACACGAACTTCTACGGCGTCGTAAATATGACGCGAGCTTCTCTCCCCGTTATGAGAGCACAGGGTGCGGGACACATAATCCAGATCTCGTCTGTCGGCGGTCGTGTCGGCGGGCCCGGGCTCGGTGCCTATCAAGCCGCCAAGTGGGCGGTAGGCGGCTTCTCGGAGGTTCTCGCGAAGGAGGTCGCGTCCTTCGGCATTAAGGTCACAGTTGCCGAGCCGGGCGGGATGAGGACGAACTGGGCGGGTTCCTCAATGAATGTGCCTTTGGTCAGCGGGGCCTACAAGCCTGTTATTGAACCTGTAGTGCAGCGTCTCAGGGATTCAGACGGGAGGCAGCCGGGTGATCCAGAACTGATTGCGAAGGTTCTCCTGGATGTTGCCGCCATGGATGCCCCTCCCCTTCGCCTCCTGCTTGGTCGCGACGCTGTAGCGGTAGCGAAGATGGCCGCTGACAACCTTGCCGCCTCCGACCAAAAATGGCGGTCCGTCAGCGAGTCCGTTGTCTACGCAGCATAAGCCAGAGAATTGGTTTAGAAGATTGGGCTAGACCGTTGCCACTGATACGATGGTGACGGTCTAGGCAAGGTGAAGAGATGGCGGACGAACAAAAGCCCGAATTCCTAAGGGCTCGCAGCGAGGAACAAAGAGCGGCGCGACGCACAGTTATCCTGCGTGCGGCACGTGAATTGCTGGAGGGTGGACCCGTCAGCGAGGTCAGCCTCAGAGAGCTCAGTCGGAAAGTTGACCTCTCCAAAACGAACGTCGTTCGCTACTTTGAGACACGCGAGGCGGTTTTCTTCGCTTTGTTAAACCGGGAGCTCGAAGAGTGGCTCGCTGGCCTGAGAGATGAACTGGCGAATGAGTTCTCCTCAAGAGCCGTGCAACCGACCGAACTCGCGCATGCCCTTGCCACAGCAATCGGTAGACGCCCGATTATCTGCAAGCTCTGGAGTGCGTTGGGTGGAGAGCTAGAAAGTAATATCAGCCCCGACGCCGTGCGAGCATTCAAGCTTGAACACGCGGAACGCCAGGACAAACTGGGAGAAATTATAGCTGAATCGCTGCCTGCGTTAGGGGCAAGGAATGCACGAGAACTTGTATCGACGATTGTCATTCTGGTAGCCGGCCTCTGGCCGTTCGCTAACCCGTCTGCATCGGTTCTTGAGGCGCTAAATTGCCCGGCACTTTCGGAATCGAGAGTCGATTTCGTTCAACGACTTTCGCGGCTCATCTACATTTCTACGATGGGAATTCTCGAGTCCTCTCGCGGATAGCCGCAGCACCATCCATGTTCGTCCTCTCTAATTCAACAGCTCAAGCTTGTTGGCACTGGAAAATCATGTCTCTGTTCAAGAAGGGAATTTCTGAATGCATCACAAGAAAATTGCCCTCGTCACAGGCGCGAACAAAGGCCTTGGAAGAGAAGTTGCCCGCCAACTCGCCGAGCAAGGCCTAAAAGTATTGATCGGCAGCAGGAACAGCGCCTCGGGGGAAGCAACGGCTGAAGAGCTTCGCAAGGAAGGTCATGAAGCCTACGCCCTGCAGATTGATGTGACTAGCGAGCCTAGCGTGGAAGCGGCGGCAAATTGGGTGAACGATACGTTCGGTCGCTTGGATGTTCTGATCGCGAATGCCGGCATCCTTAGGCGTGTTGCTACGTTCGAAACCACAGCGGCAGACATGTTTGAGACCTATGACACAAACGTCTTTGGTATGGTGCGTACCGTTCACCGAATGCTCCCCCTCTTACAGAAGTCGCAACATCCACGCATTGTGACAGTCGCGAGCACGACTGCATCACAAACGCTTTGCGGCGATCCAACAACGCTGTTTGGTCAATCCGATACGATACTTGCCTACGCCTCTTCAAAGGCGGCTGTTAATATGCTGACGGTTCAGTACGCGAACGCTTTCGCTCGGAGCGCCGCTCATGCTCATGTTAAGATCAACGCCGCTACGCCGGGCCATATAGCGACCGATCTCAATGGACATCAAGGCACAAGGACCGCCGGCCAGGGGGCAACGGTCGTCGTGAAGTTAGCTACTCTTGATGATGCTGGCCCGAGCGGCGGGTTCTACAACGAAGATGGCCCGCTACCGCGTTGAAGGTTAGGAAGCGATTGGACCGGAGAAACCCCAACCGGTAACACTATGGCGGCCTGCGTCGTTGTGGCGAGCTTGCTGCACGCATTCTTACGGGGAATTGTTGTAAAAGACGTCAGGGCGGCAAACTTCAGCTGAACGTTTGCCGCCCTGGTCAGAGAAGTACTATCTGAATATCGGTGGTCAAATGCTGGAGCGGTTGCCGTCGACGTTGGCAAGACGAGCAGCCAGCATCGCCGCCACGTAGAGGCAGCACAATGTCCTGACGGATGCGTCGCGAGTACAGTCGGCTTTGCCTATAGGGCTCCCGCGAAGCGGTCGCCTCCCTCCACAATTACCAATTCGCTACGGCCAGCGGCCTGACGCACTGCCGCTGCCGCCTGGTATTTTGTTGAGTTATACAATTCCAAGGCAACATCCATCGAAGGAAACTTCCAGATGAAGTAGTGCTCGAACTTCGAAGCACCTTCGAGCTCCGCAAATTTCCCACCACGAGCGACGATCTCGTAGGGGTACTCTTTCTCGAGGCCATGAATAAGCTCAGCGTAGCGCTCGATTTTTTGCATATCGTGGAATGTTCCTCGTGCGATCCAATATGCAGCCATTTTCACCCCTATCATCAACGTGACTCTTTGCCGTAAATGATAGCCCCTTCGAGATTTGGGTTCATTGATCCAATGACTGTTTTTTGTGATCGGACCTCCGAGATGGGATATACGAAATGGGAGAAGACGCGCGGTAGATGCCGTCCTACTACCTGCCCTTGAAAACGGGACGCCGCTTCTCTTCGAATGCCTTTAAACCCTCGGCGAAATCCTCAGTTTCGAATATCCGCTGTGCACTTTCGAACGCGTCCGCTAATAGAGTTGCGGAATCTCCCGACCCCGCCTTCCGCAGCAGTGCTTTGGCCGCAGTTAAGGCCAGCGGCTGCTTGGAAGCAATTTTCTGAGCAATTTCCTGTACCGCATCCATAAGGTCCGCTCGCGGAACCACTCGGTTGACAAAGCCCGCCTCAGCCATGTCTCGCGCAGTCCAAAGGTCACCGGTAAAGAGCAACTCCGCGACCTTCTTGCCCGGCATCATCAGCGGGGCAAGGACGGCAGAAACGGGCCCGAACCCAACGAAATTTGCGTGACCGTCTCCGATCATCGCGTCTTCGGCGGCAATGATCAGGTCAGCATAACAACCGAGCTCAAATCCACCGGCAACCGTGAGGCCGTTAACGGCCGCTATCACAGGATGAGGGAAATCCCGCAGCTTCCGGAACATCTCTGGCGCTAGGGTATAGAAGCGCTCCCTTAGGGATGGATCATGCTGCCACTGCCCGAGTTCCCGTATGTCTGCACCTACGCAGAACGCAGTGTCCGCACCCGTTATGACAAGCACTCGGACATCGGGATCACGTGCAGCATCAATCAATGCTGCATCAATCATCTCAATCATGGCCAGATTGATTGCATTCAGCGCACGCGGCCGGTTCATGCGAATAGTAACAACATGACCGCTTTTCATTGACTGAATGGGATTATCCATCTTGGTCTCCACCTCATTTCTTTCCATTTAGGCCGGGCCTCAAGCTGCACGGAAGTGAGCCGCCGGCTTACATACCGTTGCATGTGAGCCGGTGGTCACCAATCGAAGGCACCAACCCCTGTCGATCGATTCATTCACTCGTTGCCAAGGCCGGACATGGCTGTCCGGCAAGCTCACAAGCTGACCAAGGAAGCAATTTGAACTGGCCGCCCGAAATCCGAGTAATCGTTACGTCCTCGATTGAGAGACCGGAGTGATTTGTGGCGGTGAAAGCATAGCGCCCCTGAGGCGTCTGTACCTTTACTCGTTCGAGCGCATCTCGGATTGCGCTCGGGTCGCTGCTACCCGCATTATCTATCGCTGCCGCAATCAGTCTTACCGCAACGTATCCATCCAACGCGAATTGAGATGGTGCATGACCATATGCATTTCTGAAGGCTCCAACCATCTGGCTGGCCACAGATTTGACCTCACCTTCCGGCATATCTGCAGCCACAGCGGTTAGAGGTGCTGCCGCTATAATGCCATCGGCTCCGGCGCCAACTGAGTGAAGAAAGGCCGGTCCGACAATGCCGTGTGGCATCAGTACTGGCACAGTGCGGCTTGACTCCGCGTAGGCTTTTCCGAAAGCGATTGCGGGCGGGCCAGTTAACCAAGCCATGATGGCTTGTGGCTTGTTAGCATCGATTTTTTCCAGGAGAGTCGAGAAGTCCTGAGTATTGACGTGGACACTATGCTCTTCGACCAGCTCGATGCCGTATCTGGCCAACATCTCTTTTTGCGTCGCCCAGCCGGTTCTTCCGAAAAGGCTATCGGCGTCATAGATTGCGGTAACCCGTATAAATCCAGCCGCCTGCATGTATCGAAGCAGCTTCTCCCCAACAAGTCTACCAGTTAGAGGGGTCATAAAGACATAGGAGCGGACCGGAATAATCTGCGCTTCAGCCGCTCCGGTGGAAACGTAAGGGATTTGCGCGTCCTCAACAGACGGAATGACGGCTAGGCTGGCGTTCGAGAAAGATGTGCCAACCACAGCAGAAACACTCTGCGCCTTTAGCTCGGCGAAAGCCCGAACCGCGCTCTCTGGGTCGGTTCGATCGTCTGCCAAGCGAAGCTCGATCCGTCGCCCGCCGAGGACGCCTCCATTTACGTTTATTTCCTTTACTGCAAGAGCCGCCCCTTGTTCGTTGTCTAGACCGCCGGGGTTGTTTCCCGTGCGGGAGACGAGCTGCCCGACTAGGACCGGTGCTTTTGTCGGGTCAACCTCATGTGCTAACAGCAATCCTGGAAGCATTATTGATCCTATTATCGTCAGTAGTGTTCTTCGCATTTCTTCCTCCTCCCGTTAAAGCGCGTACTTAGTTCACCATGCGCTCGCTCCCCGCCCAGTAGGCAGCGCGGATGGCTTTCTTATCTACTTTGCCGACGGAGGTCAGAGGTAGCCGCTCGACTACATCGACGCTTTTGGGCGTCTGGTGCGCACCTTTGCGCTCTTTGACCATTTCAACGATCGAAGCGACATCGATCTCAGCCCCCGGACGAGGCACAATCACGGCCTTAACTGCCTCACCCCACTTTGGGTCCGGCACGCCAATTACCGCTACCATGGAAATCTCTGGTCGAGATGAGATGACGTCCTCGATCTCTTTCGGGTACACATTGAACCCACCGGTTACGATCATATCCTTTTTCCGGTCCACAATGAAAAAGAAGCCTCGCTCGTCGCGCACGGCCAAGTCGCCGGTATGAAGCCAGTCGCCGTTGAGGGCTTCCTCTGTCTCCTCGGGCATTTCGTGATAGCCACGCATTACGCCTGGACCGCGAACACAAATCTCGCCGATTTCGCCTTGTCGAACCGGCTCATTGTGTTCGTTGAGGAGTTCCACACGCATGCCGATTACGCTCCGTCCGCACGACTTCAAGAGCTCCGGTTCCTTTACCGGGTCATGCTCGTCCTTGCGAAGCGTCGTCGCGAACGAAACGCATTCGGTCTGACCGTAAGCTTGCAGCAGCACCGGCCCAATGACTTCATGCGCTTCCGCGATACGACTAGGTGACATTGGCGAGCTACCGTACATGAGCGTATCGAGCGAGCTAAGATCGAAACGCTCGGGTCGCCCCCGGTCAAGCAGGTTGTAAAGCATTGTTGGGACGATGAAGCTCCAACTTACCCTCTCCCGCTCGACCGTCCAAAGCCACCTTTCGGGATCAAAGCCATCTTGCAGAACAACAGTCCCCCCACGCAGAAGTGTCGGTAGAATTGGGAGTATGCCAGCGTGGGATATCGGAGCGACGGCCAGGAACCGCGGACGGTCTGGCAGGCAGAGGGATGTGATGACGGTCTGCACCTGTTGAACAAGCGCCCTATCCGGTATTTCCACTCCCTTTGGTCGACCGGTTGTTCCACCGGTATACGCGACCCAATGAAAATCATCCGGATTGCTATACCGCCGGACCAAAGTTGCACTCAAGGCGTTCGCAGTGAGGGCAATCAAGTCCTCGGCATCGGATGAAGCACCCAGCGAAAATACGTTTCTGATCGTCGGCACTCGCTCCGCCAAAGCCTGCGCACGAGCCATGTAATCGGGATGCACAACCAGCGTCTCCACGCTAGCATGGGCGCAAATGTAAGCGTAGTCGTCGACCGCACCCAAAGGATGCAAACCACTGAAGCGAGCACCCATAAGAAATATCGCCGCCTGTACCATCCAAACTTCGGGGACGTTTGGACTTAGGACGGCTATCGCGCTAGCGGCACCGATGCCTCGTGCTGCAAACACCTGCATGAAGCGGCCTATCTGTCGCGCCGTCTCGCGGTACGTAATCCGTCGTTCGCCAAGCACAAACGCTTCTCGTTCTGGATAGCGGCTGAGCGCCTCCACGATCATGTCGCTGTAATTCACATCGGTCGCCAACATCGAGAATTTATGCCTCCCATCGCCTATGGAGCTCGGGGGTCTTAGTCGAGAAGGCTCACAGTCCCGCGTTCAAACGACGATCCTGTAGCGGCCTCTCCAAAAGCCCTCCCAGCTAATGGAAGCCACTCGCGTTTGCCGTATCTGGCAAACCAAAGGTGGCTCTGCGATAGAAGTAGCTGGGTTTGATGGGAGGATCTGTAGCCGGTTTACCGTCGTTTTTGATCAAACGTCCAGATTGATCCCCCACGCAGAACGACGAAACGCGCCAGGCGGTGAGCCACTCCACCTGTGGAAAGCGCGACTGAACGCAGCCTCCGACCCATAACCGGTCATCTCAGCAATCGATGCGAGGGGGAGCAGTCCATGATGCAAGAGATCCGCTGCACGCGTCATGCGGACCAACGTTACAAATTGTGCGGGCGCGGCATCTACTAAATGACGGAAGCGCTGCGCTAAAGCCGACCGCGACAGTCCCACCAGCGAAGACATCTGTTCCAACGTCCAGTCACCGCAAAGGTCAGCCTGAACTGCACCCACAATTTTCGAGAGGTACGGATCCCTGAGTGCCCGATGGAGTCCAGGCACAGCGTGCTTTCCATCGCTCAATGCTTCTATCAGAACCTTCACCAGAAATGCCTCAGCCAACCGCACGGCGGTGACTTGACCTGACAAACCTTCCGCTCCAAACGCTGCTATTTGTGGAAGGATCGCAGACACGAAGGTATCGTTCCTCTGTACAAATTCACGCAGATGAACGACCGGCGGCAGGCTTTGCAGTACGGGCGCCGGGCTCGCTGGATCAAAAAACATCCGCAATGCCGTTATCCCGGTCGAAATCTCGCCTGTGTCCGCCCGCGCATGAAAAAAGGGCGACGAGAACAAAAACTTCCATTTGGACTCGACATCATCAAGTCCCTTGAGCTGTTCGCGCAAAAGGCTCTCAAGCGGAACAGGAGGAATGTCATCCTCCTTGGCCAACAGGCACCGGACAGGCGTTGACAGAAGTAGTGCGTCACCGCGCTTCAGCTCGATAAGGTATCGAGGGTCAAGCGTCCCGCCGACGCAATGTCCCTCCGTTATAATGTACAAAATAATGCAAGCTTCAGGATGTGGAATTGAAGTAGCCCAACGCCCTGGCCCGACCGCAATATTGCTGGAAAGAACACCAGTTACCCTGACGGTGCTGAGTGTCTGAGCTAGCGGCTCCCCTCGTTGCATCCGCAGAGGATTGCCAATAACGGGATCAACATGAGCTTCTCTCTTCATCCGATATTGCGCTCGTACTTGGCCAGGCGATGCCCCATCGTCCTTGACGAACAAAGGGCATCAAATTCTTAGGTGAGCGTCGGAAGGTGATCAAGGGCGATCTGCGCCTTCCTACCAGCGACCAGCCCCACGATGGCCATCGCCACGCTCATGGCCAAGCATAGGACTAGAGGCGCGCTCCATCCGCCTGTAAGGTCATGGGGTATCCAACCATCGTTGGCCCTATAGCCGCTAACAGATACCCTACCCCTTGGAGTAAGCCAGAAAGCGAGGCAGCATCTGCTGCCTCGATTGTGCGAAGGCTAAGGAACGACAGGCAAGAATGGGCCACCACCCGCACCGAAGCCGAAGCCGAAGCCGAAGAAGAGGATCCACGCCACCGCGAGCGATCGCAAGCGACCTACCGGGGCTAGATGATGCCCGCCGCGAAGCGGCACCATCCAGCTAAGCTGAGCGCAGCGAGCGAAACGCTGCACGGACTTCCTTGGTGAACAAATCTGGAGCTTCCCAGGCGGCGAAGTGTCCGCCTTCGTCCACTTCGTTGAAGTAGACCAGGTTCGCAAATGCGCGTTCGGTCCAGGACTTGGGCGCTTGGAAGATTTCGCCTGGGAAGACGCTGACGGCTACTGGAACTGAGAGGATGGTGTCGAGAGCGTTGAAATTGTTCGTCTTGTCTTCCCAGTAGATCTGGGCGGCAGAGGTGCCTGTCTGCGTGAACCAATAGAGCGAAATATCATCCAACATTTCATCTTTAGTCAGAACTTTTTCAGGCTGCTTGTCGCTGTAGGTCCACGTGACGAATTTATCGTACATCCAAGCCGCCATGCCTACTGGCGTGTCGTCCAGCGAATACCCAATCGTCTGGGGACGCGTAACCATCATCTGCGCGTAGCCTGCGTTGTCTCTGTAAAACGCGGCGAGCTTATCGAAGGCGGCACGCTCCTTGGCGTCGAGGTCCGCGGGTGCCGGATCGCCAACCGCGAGAATGCGGACAATCTCCTTAGGAACGACTGCAGGCATATTGAGGTGAATTCCCAGCAAGCCCGGTACGTTCTGGTGAGCCATACGCTCGGAAATGACTGAGCCGCAATCGCCACCCTGCGAGACATATTTCTCGTAGCCTAGACGTTGCATCAGCGTTGCCCATGCGCGGCCGATATGATCAGATCCCCAACCCTTCACCGTCGGCTTCCCAGAAAAACCGAATCCCGGAATCGAAGGCACCACCAAGTGGAAGGCGTCTGCTTCACTTCCACCATGCGCGGTTGGATTTGTCAGCGGGTCGATGACCTTGAGCATTTCGAGAACGGAACCTGGCCAACCATGCGTCATGATCAGCGGCAGCGCATTTTCGTGCTTCGAGCGGACATGGATGAAATGGATGTCCAGTCCATCGATTTCAGTGATGAACATAGGAAGCGAATTCAACTTCCCCTCGACCTTTCTCCAATCGTAATCGTTTGCCCAGTAGTCGACCAGGCCGCGCAAGCGATCGAGCTGGAGGCCCTGCGAGTCGTCGGCAACGTTTTCTTTGGCGGGCCACCGAGCAATCGCCAGGCGCTGTTTGAGTTCCTGGATCGCGCGGTCGGGGACATTTACTTTGAACGGACGAATTTCATCAGGTGCTCCTGCGGCAGCAAACGACATGGCAGGTTTCAACATTGTTGCTGCGCCAGCGATGGCCGCGGCTGCCATAAAACTGCGCCGGTTCATATCAATTGAAAAGGACGACATTGGAAAAACTCCGTCTTGGGGTTTCAAAAGGTACGCCCAAGATGTGCTCTTAGGATGTATCTCCCTTATGTTCCGGATAAGACTGAATTGTATCTCCAGATGTCATCTGCACCGGTCCGTACATTGTCTTACTTGATAGCGCGACGTTGAGAGGAAAGGCGCAAAAGCCGTTCGCGCAGGTGGTGCAAGCAAACCGAATATTCTGCACCACCTGACAGCAGACTGGCCCCCATTGCCTGCCTAGGAAAATTAATTCAGGCGATCTACGGCTGTTACATCAGCATCGGCACAGGAGCATCTGTGGCGAGCGGTCGGAGCGCTGTTTTGAGACCAGGACACTTGGTCCCTTCGCGCATGACAGTCGGGCACAGTGTGTCAGTCGACAAGTCTTGGACTTCAACGCAGACTTCAGCCGCTAGCCCACCGCCAATTCTAACAGCACCGCAAATATGGCACATCACCATGCCAGCGGAGGAGCCGTGTTCGGGCTCTCTATCCGCCCCGCACTCATAGCTGAACTTTGGTCGTCAACTTCATCCAGGCGGACATAGTCTGTTCAGCGTCGGCTCCGACAGCGAGGTGAGCCATGCGAACCCCCCCTCGGCCACCGATGGTTATTCTAGGTAATACTGTAATTTAACGTTGGTTTTACTCATAACGCCCATAGTCGTCTGACCAATCGGAGGACGGGGTAGTGCGCATTCTTTTTACCGCAGCGTTTGCAAGCCTGGCATTTTCAGCCTGGGCGTCGCCGTTCTGCACAAAGGAGCCGGAAAGCGTCTGGCTTTCGGAGGCTGTGGTACGCGAAAGGGCCGTTGTCACGGGCAATTCTGTCGAAGTCTTCAAGAAGACCAAGGGCAATTGTTATGAGGTCTACGGTCGCAATGCGAAGGGAAAACGGGTGGAGATCTACTACCATCCCGTCACCGGCGAAATCGTTGAAGAGCATTGAGCGGCGGTAGAACCTTTCTCAGGGAATGGTCGATGTTCGAGATGATTTTCGCCAATAAGGGAAGCTTGCGTCTTGTCCTGTCGGTGAGCCTCCTCGCAGCGGTGGTTCCGGGCGCACTGTGCCTATCGCAACTTGCCGGTATCCGTGGCTACCTCGACGCAAACCGCGAGGCAGCGGAGCTTGCGACCCAAGCCCGGGATCTGCACTCGCGCGTCAGCGAAAGCATGTTCAACCTTGCCGCGGCTCCCCTGAACCTGTCCGAGGAGGAACGCAGCGAGATCTACAGCAAGACCGACAGGAACCTTGTGTCTCTGCAGCGTGAGGTGACGTCCGCCAAGAGCCTGACGAGCATATTTCTCAGCCCTCAGGAGGAGCAGGCGCTGACGGAGGCGGTGCAAGCGTTCAGCCATAGCTGGGACGAGGTCAAGGACGGCCTCGAGGAAGGCATGACCGAGGGGGAGAAGGCATATCATTTCCTTAACGTCTTCCAGCAAGCCGGAACGGCGGGCGACATCCTGAAGCGGCTGGAAGCCAGTGCCACCGGCAGGGCCCAGCAGACCGCCGCGGCTTCGAGCGCTGGGACAACCAATGTATTCTGGATGCTGACGGTTCTTTTCGTGGTCAGCGGCCTTGTCAGCACGCTCGCGCTGATCGGCAACTATCGCTTCGCCGCTTCCCTGAAGGAAAGCCACGACGAACTCAAGCATGCGCTAGAAGGCCTCAAGCGTCGTGACCGTGACCTCCAGCAGCAGAACGACCGATTCAACGCTGCTCTGGAAAACATGTCGCAGGGCCTCACAATGTATGGCAAGGACGGTCGGCAGATCGTCTGCAACCAGCGCTTCGGCGACATCTACCAGTTGCCTGACGAGTTGATGCGCGTGGGCACTTCCTTCGACGACGTTATCAGCTACCAGGTTGCGCATGGTGCCCATATGGAGGGCGACAAGGGCTATGTTCTGCAAATGATGCAGCGTGGTCTCGCGGCCGGTGAGTTCTCGTCGATCGTGAACGCGGTGGATGGGCGGATCGTAAAGATCGTCAGTCGTCCGCTGGCCGGCGGCGGCTGGGTATCGACGCATGAGGATATCACCGAGCGGACGCGCGCCGAGGCTCGGATCGCGCATATGGCGCATCACGATGCTCTCACCGATTTGCCGAACCGTGTGCTTTTCCGCGACGTTCTGGACGCCACGCTACTGGCTGTGGGCGAAAACCAGGCGGCCCATGTCCTGTTCCTGGATCTCGACCACTTCAAGTATGTCAATGACACGCTTGGTCACCCGATTGGCGACCAGCTTCTGAAGGCCGTCGCCAAGCGTCTCAGGGACGCAGTTGGCCCTCATGATACCGTGGCTCGGCTCGGCGGCGACGAATTCGCAATCATACAGCGTCACGCGACTCTTGGTGAAAACAGCTTGCTTGCGCAGCGCATCGTGACCGAGATCAGTGCCCCATTCGAGATTGACGGCCACCAGGTGGTCGTCGGCACCAGCATCGGTATCGCAGCGGCGCCCGAAGATGGCGATGATCCGGACGTGCTGCTCAAGGCTGCAGATATGGCACTGTACCGGGCCAAGAATGAAGGGCGCGGCAACTATCAGTACTTCGAACAGGAGATGGACGCCAGGATGCAGGAGCGGCGAGCTCTGGGACTTGACCTGCGCAAGGCGCTCGGCAATGGCGAACTGGAAGTATACTACCAGCCACTGGTCAACCTGAAGGACAACCGCATTTCCGGTTTCGAGGCACTGTTGCGCTGGCATCATCCTGAGCGCGGCATGGTCTCGCCTGACGTGTTCATCCCGGTGGCTGAGGAGATCGGAATCATAGGGCGCATAGGCGCATGGGTATTGAAGCAGGCATGTTCTGACGCCATGGCATGGCCTGAAATGACGCGGGTGGCGGTCAACCTGTCTCCAGTGCAGTTCAAGAGCCCCGGTCTTGTTCTCGATGTGACTTCGGCACTCGCTGTCGGCCCGGAGGCTGGAATTAGAAATCACCGAATCGGTCATGCTTCAGCATACGGACGAGGTGCTCTCGACACTGCATCAACTTCGCGCACTCGGCGTGCGTATATCGATGGACGACTTCGGCACCGGCTATTCATCGCTGAGCTATTTGAGAAAATTTCCGTTCGACAAGATCAAGATCGACCAGTCCTTCGTACGCGATGTCACCGATCGGCCGGATTCTTTGGCGATCGTCAAGGCGGTGGCGATGCTGAGTAGCAGCCTTGGAATGGACACCACGATTGAAGGTGTCGAAACCGTCTACCAATTCAACATGCTGAAGGTGGAGGGCTGTACCGAGGTGCAGGGCTATCTGTTCAGCAAACCACGACCGGCAAGGGATATTCAGAAAATATTCGACGAGTTTGCAAGGGTGGCTGTGGCATAACTCAGCTTCCAATTCAGCGACCACCGTCGTCTCGTAGAGCGACGCAACCCTCATCATAGGGGTCAAGAAGATTGCAAAGAACGGCCTGAGCTGGACGCGAGCAATTTCTGGAGCAGTTGGCGATGCGCGGGAGCGCCTACTGGGTCAACTGCTGTGGCTTGAGATCACCTTGCAGGGTTTCGTCGACAGGGCGCCTCTTGGCCCGCCTCGGCTGTTCAAGCACCGTCACCGGCGCGGCGACAGCCGTGGCTGCGACGTTACCGATGGTCGTCACTGTTCCGCCGACAACAGCGGTAAGTCCCTGGCCGAGCGTGACGTTGGAATCCGTCAGCGTCTGACCGGTGACGATCCGCTGGCCAATCAGCTG
>NZ_JDWI01000043.1:12742-37835 GCF_012932765.1 Rhizobium sp. 57MFTsu3.2 | reverse complement strand
GAGCGGATGCCGAACAGGTAGCCAATGAACAGCGCCTTGAACATCAAGGTCGGATCGAGCGGCGGGCGGCCGTTGTCGGCGCAATAAAGCCCCGCAACACGATCATGGATGAAGGAAAAGTCGATCACCGCGTCGATCTTGCGCAGCAGGTGATCCTTCGGCACCAGACTGTCGAGCGTCACCATCTCAAGAGCCGTCTGGGTGGGGGCAGGTTTCTTCAACATGTCCCAATGAATCACAAACCCCCAGACGGTGCCAGGGGTTTGTCAGCAATCTGAAGTGGCGGGNTATCCCGCCACTTCAATTCGATAGTGTGCGACAGGCATTAGTTGCGGATGATGTTGTGCTCGGGACCGAACGGAAAACCGGTGATGTTCTCCGCCCCATCTTCCTTGATGATCAGAATGTCATGCTCACGATAGCCGCCAGCACCTGGCATGCCTGCTGGCAGCATGACCATCGGTTCCATGGATACGACCATGCCCGGTTCCAAAACCGTTTCAATATCCTCGCGAAGTTCGACACCGGCCTCGCGACCGTAATAATGGGATAGCACACCGAAGGAATGACCGTATCCGAAGGAGCGGTGTTTCAGCAGGTCCCATTCGCGGTACATGTCATTGAGTTCTATCGCGATATCCCTGCAGCGGGCGCCCGGCTTTATGAGCTCAAGGCCGCGGCGGTGAACGGCAACATTCTTCTCCCAGATATCGAGGCTCGTGTCATCGACGTGGTCGCAAAAGAGGGTGCGTTCGAGTGCCGTGTAATAGCCGAAGATCATCGGAAACGTATTCAGTGACAGGATGTCGCCCGACTGGACCTTGCGGTTCGTGACCGGATTGTGGGCGCCGTCCGTGTTGATCCCTGACTGGAACCAGGTCCAGGTATCCATCAGTTCGACAAAGGGAAACGACTTGGCTATCTCGCGGACCATTGCGTTTGTCGTGGCGATTGCAACTTCGTGTTCGGGTACGCCCGCGCTGACGGCGGCGACACAGGCCGCGCCACCAACATCACAGATCCTTGCGCCCTCCCGGATGAGTTTCTGCTCTTCCAGCGACTTGATCGAACGCATCCACATCGAGGGCTGGGCGATATCGACGAACTCGACACCGGGAAGTGCCTCTTCCAACTGTCGTCGGTATTCGAGGTTGACGTGGTCGAATTCGATGCCGATGCGCCTGGCACCCCGCGTCAGTTGCCGTGCTGCGCGGTAGAAGTTGTCCCGCCGCCAGTCCGTATAGGTAATGTTGTCGCCATAGCTTCGACGCCACGGCTGGCCGCCATCGATGCCAGCTGAAATCGTTGTCGCATTCTCGTGGTCGATGACCATGCCGTACTTGCGGCCGAAGTAGCAGTAAAGCCAACCGGAGTAATAATTGATGCAATGGTAGGAGGTGAGGAGCGCGGCATCGACGTCGTTCTTCGCCATCCAGTCGCGCAGGCCCTTCTGGCGCCGGGCCATTTCCTCGTCGGAAAATGGCGAGAACTCCTTCGCGCCATTGTGCCATTTCATCACGTGAAGCATGTCGTCGGTCATCGGAAATTCCTCCTGATTGGATGAGCAGTCCGAACTTATCGACGCGAATGACATTACAGAAATTTATTCACCTGATACAAGAATAACCGATGCTTATCGAAAGTGACCACAACGGCCGTCGCGCGTATTGCCCATGCGGAAAAAGGGTGATGGAGAGCGTCGTGAGGGATGCGGGGCGAACGACGACAGAGGGCTGGTTGCTTCGTCAGCACGGATCATGTCGGCATCCTGGTCGCCCTCCGGCCCACGTCACCCTTCAGCTCGTAGGCTGCAGGATCACACTGATGGAACGGCTTCGCCGTCGATCCGCAGAGCTGTCGGGCTCCTCCCATGGATCTTCCTGAACGCGCGGGAGAAATGCGATGCGTTGTCGAAACCGACATCAATCGCAATGTCCACTATTCGCCTATCTGTATTGATGAGAAGGTAGTGTGCGCGTCTGAGGCGCAATTCGCTATATGCACGGGCAGGGGACATCCCCAATATGGTCCGGAACAAGCGTTCGAGCTGCCGGCGAGAGACGCTTACGCTGGCTGCGAGCTGTTCGATTGTCTTCGGAGCAACGAGGTTCTGCTCCATCGTCAGCAGGACGGCATTGACGCGGTTATCGATGGTGCCGTCGCCAGTAAGCTGACGGATCGGTAGACGAGCCTGGGCGTCCGTAAAATGTCTCGCGTGATTTATCTGAAGCACGTCGAGTGCGTTCTGCGCCGCGGCAGGGCCAATCCGCGATCGCACCAGGAACGCAGCCAGATCCGCTGCACTGCTTCCGCCGGCGCACGAGCCCCTTCTTCCGTCAAAATTGAAGAGCCGATCGGCGCGAACGCGAAGATGCGGGAAGCAGTCGCGGAATTCATCGACATGCAACCAGCTGACGCAGTTATGATGCGCGCCCATGAGGCCAGCCTCTGCGAGCATGAATGTCCCGGTGCATAGTCCAATCAGGGGGACACGTGCCTTTGCCGCCTGCTTTAGATAGGCAAGAGCCTCCGCGTCGCAGGACTGATCGGTTCCGAGCAGCCCACCGACGACGACAATGACATCAAAGCGTTCAGGTGCGACAAGATCCGATGTCGGCGCAACGCTCACTCCGCAGCTCGATCGAATGAGATGCCGGGTATTGGCAAGAACCTCCCAATCGGCGCGCAGTCGGCGCGACCTGTCCAATTCATCGCCCGCCAATCTCAATGTATCAACGAACAAGGAGAACGCGGAGAGCGTAAACGACCGTGCCAGAATAAAACCGACTTTAAACTTCGACTGTGTTTGTCCTGCTGCCCGGCTTGGAAAGGTGCCAGGCTCGGGTCTATCGTGACCTCGCCACATCAGCTGCTCCCGTTTTGTGTTGTTCCCGAGGGAGATTTGCGATCGCTGCACCGATTGGCCGAATGCTCTCAATACCCTCTCGAGAAGGGTATGCGGGAGCCTTCCGCCACGCAAATAAGTACGCGTCATGGCCATATGAGGTTTGCTTATGGTGACCGAGGGCGGGAGATGCCTCTCATTCGACGATCTTCGGTAAGCGCCGCACCAGAAGCATCGTTACGATCCTGTGGTCATCGTCCGACCACTCGAGCAAGACGTCGACACCACCCCGCCAACGGTGGTGATGGGGGCACATGTCACCGGGGACATTGACGATGTTCTTTGGCGAGTGACCGGGTGATCCATCCTGTGTGCCTCCTCATCGACGGGCCAGTCCCTGGGACCACCAGATATGTGAGAACGACGAAAACCACCAACCGCCACGCTGCTCTCGCCCAGAGTGGCCATCTTCGCGTGCTCCAGGGCAGCTCATCACAACAAACAATAGTAAAGTTGCGCTGATCTGGGCGGCTTTCTTTGTCATGTGAGTTCCATCGAAAAACGTGCACGGGGCCGTCGCAACCACGAGCCGGGAGTATGTTGACATCGGCCCCTCGATGGAACAAGCGCTGGCGGCTTGACTAGCTTTGGCTGCATCTCGCCGAATAACACGGCGAGGAGCACGAGGCGCTCGACCATCTCGAGCATCGCTTTCTCTACCATGCGACCCGCCCCGGTCATCAAGGCAATGAAATTAGCAGACGGTGCGTCCAGATGTTCTGTTGGGTCACACCCAACTGACTGATTAGTTTCAGCGAAGTGGCGGGGCGACGTTTAAAGCCCCGATCTTCTCTAACGGTCCACCATCGATCGAGATAAATGCGACAATATCTCCCGAGGCGGGCACAGGCACGTCGAAAGGTCCCATAGAGAACGTTAATGGGAGCCACGGAGCCGTTATATCCACTTCTCCGCCATGATGAACATCGTTGTCGGACGATCCTGGACCACGAAGGAAGAAATCGACGTTGTGCTTTCCGCCGGGCAGATCGGCCATTTGAAGCCATACCACTATGCGTATAAGCGCGGGGAACCCGCCGGTGAACGCCAACCCATTTGGATAGACGCCGACAAGTATGTGCTTTCCGCTCGCCTCGACCCGCACATCATCGCAAAAGACTACATTACCTCGCATATTTCAAAACCGCTGTTTGCACGGCGGCTGCTTCCTGCTTTGCTGCCGGCGCCTCAGTTGTTGTCGAGGAAATAAATGTATTTCCCTTCATCCCGCTAAAGGCAGCGAAATCAACGATCTCTGCGCCTTTCTTTAAGTTCGACATCTTGACGTTGATTTCAACCTCACCGCCGAGAGCCCAAGCAATGTCAGAAAGTGTTTTCAACGTAATGTTTCGAAAGCCACTCAGGCATTTTGTTAAGGTTGCTTTGTCCGTCGCAAGAACCTCGGCAACATCCGCCTGCGTCATGCCATCATGCGCCTTCCTGACGTTTAACGCCTTGCGCAATTCTCGCGCGGTTCGACTTATCAATGTGGTACTAGCCGCTTCGCGAGGGTCTATTTTAAGTCGAAAAGACATGTTCCTTCGTCGCTCCCACTACGTATTTTGGCGGATCGAGGTCGATCCCTTCTCTCGCTCTTTCAACCTCGCCTCTATAGCCAGAGGCTAGATCGTAGGTGTGAACACGCTCCATAGAATCCGCACGAACTACGACAAAAATGCCAGCACGCACAAACCATCCATAGAATCGAGTGTCCGGACTCTTTAACTCGTAGACGTCGTTCTCAATCGGCCGCATGAGCCGGTATTCTTCACCTTCCTCTAATTCATGACCGGTCAAAAACGTTTCAAAGAGTGACCAAACTTGATTAATCGGAGCGATGTCCTCTTCGTGGAAAGCTTTCAATGTTGGAAGCACATCCTGAAACCACTGTCGAACTTCCGGGAGAATGTAGATCTTCCTCTTTTCCAGCGTGGCATCATCAAGGACATCGATCTTGATTAAGACTTCATCTTCTACAAGTTTCTCTATGGTTGCCATATATGTCAACACATCTGAATTAACAAGTTGTTGCTTGCACGTGGCTGGTGCGTCAAAATCGCCCTACGGATTCAAGGTATGCGAGCATTTGTCAAGTTGGTGAACGCCATCGTTTCGTCCCCATCCGTTCTTTTCCGTACTTGCTATCCTTGCGCGCGCCGGCGTCATTCCAGCATTACGAGCATTCGATGTAAGCGAAAATTCAATACGCGAAATAACAATCTCCGAATGACCCTTTGGAACTCGCGTCTGCGGTTTCATTTCGCGATCATTCGGCGACGTCGCTACGCCGACAAGGGCTTCGATCTTGCGCTAGGAATTGCGAGCATCGCTCGGTTGGTCGGCGCCGGGATATACGCCAGTATGATCGCCTTGTTTCCAAGCCAAGGAGGCTCCGCCGTAGGAAGCGTATGACGCAAATGTGAATGCCACCGGGTGCATTGGCTCAGTGTCGATCCTTCCTTGCCCTAGAATTGCCGCCATCTTGATGAGGAGGCAGTGTGCGCGTCCTCCTCACCTGCCCACGGTGGGCCTTGACCGTGAACTCGCAGATACCAAGCGTGTGGGCCACCTGCGTGCTCAAAAAGCCCCTTCGTCGGCTCGAAACATGACGTCGTTCGAGCAGCGGGAGCTGCTCGCAGCTTAGCCACTGCCGATCTTTGGCACAAACGCGCAGCAACGGATCTGCGGGAGGGCGGCCGCGCCGCCACCGTCCGTTTCTCTACTAGACGCCAAGAAGTGCTCCCTCGAGGATCGCGACGTCCTGCTCGACAGTTCCCCCGCTCACTCCGACGCCCGCAACCACCTTGCCCTCGAAGTCGATCGGGGCTCCGCCGCCCATGGCGCAAAATCTCCCCTGAGACATTAGGGGATAGAGCGCCTGGCCCGGCTGAACCATCTGGCAAATGTCGGCCGTGCGTACCTGCACGAGCGCCGAGGTGTAAGCCTTTTGCTGAGAAAGCTCCATGGAGAAAGCCAACGCCCCGTTCATTCGGTGCTCCAGAACGATGTTGCCGTGTGTGTCAACGACCGACACGGACACCGGCACGTTGACGCGCGACGATTCCGCTTCCACGCGGTCAGCGATATTCTTTGCAATAGCTAGCAGGTCCATGATCGATATCCTTTGCTGAGAGCGAATGCGTGTGTACGAACCCGTGTTTCAGCGACCAAGCTGGGGCAGGTAGGCTCCCATACGATCCTCCGCGTCTCCGGGCCGGTGGAATCCCAGTTCAAAGAACGCCTTGAGCCTGTTCTGGGCCGCCGGCCGGGCGATGGAACTCATGCAGGCGTCCCAGCCGGCCGTGATTTCGACATCCGGCGGCAAGGCGGCGGCGTTCACAAGTCGCTTGGTGTTCGAAATCGCCCATTTGTCGAACGACGCGATGCGACTGGCGAGGGCGTCGACGAACGCATCGAGCTCGGAGTCCGGGAGCGACCTGTTCACATATCCGTAGGCTTCCGCCAGATCTCCACGGATGTCCTCGGACCCCAAGAGAATCTCCAGGGCCCGGCCTCTGCCCATCAGTCTGGGCAGGCGAGCCATGGGGCCGCCGCCCGCGACAAGGCCCACCCCGACCTCCCACTGGGACAGCACAGCGTGTTCCCGGCTAGCGAAACTCATGTCGCAGGCGAGCGCGATCTCGCTGCCGTTTCCTGTGGCTCGCCCCCGAATAAGCGCGATGGACACCACGGGAGCCCGAGTCAGGCGGACAAGTATGTCCGGCCACGCCTCCAGTCCTGTCGGCCCCTGGGGAATGCTGGTCAGGTCCTCCAGCTTTGCGTTGAAGTCGCTGTGATTGAGGAAGAAGCCGTCGACTGCGCTGTCGAAGACGACGACCCTCACGTCTTCGTCATTTTCCAGTGCCGTGATGATTTCCCGGAACTCCTTGACGAATTTCGGACCCATGACGTTCAGCGGTGGGTTGTCAAACGTAATCCGCCAGTATGTTGGCGTACGCCGGACAAGGTGGATCTGCTCTGCCGTTGTGTTCATCGGAGCCTCCTGCGGTCGAAAGACTGAACGCAGCGAGGGTGATATCGATTTTTGAAGAACGCCATTGCACCTAAGTGTCGGCGATACCATCGGACAGGTTCTAGGAACGGTGGCAGGGGACTCGAGGGAAGGAGCGTGGCCCCTACTTAGGTATCGGCGATACCTAGGTGCACGTGCGGCAACTGCTGATAGTCGACATAATCGCACCCGCGCAGTTTATGTTGGCTGCGCGATAAAGGAAGGAATCGGACAGATTAAGATCCTGGTGGTGTTCACCTCACACGATATTCTCGGCAGCACCGGGCGCAAGACCGGCTTCTGGCTCGAAGAGGGCGCGGCGCCGTATTTCGTATTTCGGGACGCTGGCGTCGACCTCACGCTCGTGTCGCCAAAAGGCGGTCGGCCCCCCGTTGATCCGAAAAGCGACCTACCAGAGAACCAGACGCCCGCCATGGCGCGGTTTAAGAAAGACGAGGCGGCGCAGAAGGTTTTCGCCACTACGGCGAAGATGGAAGACATGCGCTCGGAGGCCTTCGACGCGGTATTCTATCCAGGCGGTCACGGTCCGATGTGGGACCTTGTCGACAATCCCCAATCGATCGCTTTGATTGATAACTTCGAAGCGGCCTGCGAGCATGGCCTTGAAGGCATCATGCGAAATACAAAGACGCCCCTTTTCGGTCAGTGGCTGGCGTGACGAGGCCGAGCGTCGGTCACGTTCCTCAGGCTCCCCCCGGGAGGTCATCGGCCGGGGGGTGAAAAGGGCGTCGCAGACTGCATCGGGGCTGCAATCAAGGAGCAATGGATGGATGGGGTCCTCGTCATCGGTGGTTGCGATAAGAATATGCTAGGAGAGTTTGTTCACCACAATTTAGTGACGTTCGCTAAAAGCGCAAAAACAGCGGCGCGTTTCGGGCCGAAGCGGTCACTACCTCGACTTTGGCATATCCATGGTATACTTTTATTGCTCGTGATGGTTGACATTGAATATGGTCTCCGTCCCCTCGTATCGCCTGCGCAAGTATTGCGATACTTGCATGCACTTCAGCCCCCACAATTTAACTTGATCTCGCCACGTATCTGGAAGGATTTGCCATGGCCAACGCCCAATGCGCCTGTGGCGCGCTCAGACTGTCCACTAAGGGACGGCCGCAACTGACGGCGCTCTGTCACTGTATTGCATGCCAACGGAGAACGGGAGTACCGTTCAGCGCCAACTCGTTCTACGCGATTGATTGTGTCGATATAACAGGATCGGCGACAGAATATGTTCGCACCGCCGACAGCGGTCGCAAGGTTCACATGCATTTTTGCCCGACTTGCGGCTCGACCGTCTATTGGAAGGTCGAAGCCGCGCCGGCCTGGATCGGTGTGGCGGTCGGTTCATTTGCCGACCCGGCCTATGTGCCGCCCTCCATGTCAGTCTTCGAGCAATCGAAACATCCCTGGGTGCGACTTGACAGCACGGTAGAGCACTTCGAAGGTCTTCCAGTCCGCGAGGGCTGAAGGCGAGGCCTAAAACCGCTCAAGGCCGGCGACTATGCGAGGTCGAGCGTCGCGCTCGTTTGGTCGGATGGAGGCAAATGTATGGGTGTATGCGTCGGCAATTCGCTGCCTCTGTTCGCCGCTGTTGGTGGCGACAACGTGTCTGCCTCTGACGCGAAGGAGCGGGCCTTGGCATTATTTCCGATCAGCACGCGCGGCTTTTTCCCCTGTCTCAGATTAGTATCCGGCCTTTCGCCAGCCAGCGGCACGCGCTTCTTGCTCGGAACAGAACCAGCGCTCGCCATACTGCGGCGATATCTTCGTGGCCTCGTAGTAGTGCTGGCCCGGTACGTGATAGATGCGTTCGCCGGAATCGATGCTGACGTTGCCCTTGATGTTGCAGTCCGTGCCTCGTTGGACGATCACTCCGTTGTCAATGATCATTGGCCGTGTCTGTGCGGCAAACGAATGCTTGATCGGAGCGGTTACGGATTCCGGCAACACGGTGTAGCCACCGGCTCCCAAGAATGCTGCTGCCGAACTCAATGCTACCAATGTTGGAAACTTCATGTCTCACCCGTAAAACCTCTTAGGGTTGTAACACGACGGGCTTTATCGGCCGTATATCGAATAGCTAAAATGCGCGGTATTGGCGGCGTCGGACGTTTCTGGGGTATCAAGCGTCATAGTGAACTGGTCCTTGGAAACCAAGGTTGACACTTTCTAAAGTCGCATAACTTTCCAATTGCAATCCGAGGATGCATGAGCTTCAATGAAGCTCGCAGTTCGATGGGAAGGGGTAGCCGACAAATCAATTTGTACGCCAGGTAAAATAGAAATAGTTCCCATCGCGTCGGAGAAAATTGAAGGTTTCCACGCGGCGCTCGACTTTGTAGCGCGGGAACGAAAGTATTTGACCATGCTGGAAGCGCCTCAACTTCCACAGACGCGCAGCTTCGTACTCGGCATGATTGACAAGGGCAATCCGCAGTTCGTCGCCCTCGACGAGGGGCGGGTCGTCGGCTGGTGCGACATTACTCGCCATTTTCGGCCGACCCAATCGCACCGTGGATCGCTTGGAATGGGGATTATTCCCGGCTATCGCGGTAACCGACTTGGGCGGCGTTTGATGGAAGCGGCTTTGAACGCAGCAACCGACGTGGGCCTAATCCGGATCGAACTGTTTGTTCATACCGACAACGCTCGCGCTATAGCTCTTTACGATCGCGTGGGTTTCCGCCGTGAAGGGGTAGAAAGACGCGGTACATTGATCGATGGGCGATTTATCGATTCCATACGCCTGGCGCTCATGCTTGATGAGCGCGGATGGCGATGAAGCAGATCAATCGGCCTTGATTCCGCGTTGGAATGCACGCTCTTTCGTTTGTTCCGTAAACATTTGTCTCCACAAAGCGCGACTTGACATCGGCTTGTTGACGGGGACGCTCGGGAAATGCTGTCAGTGGACGAAGCTTGAGGAGCGGCTACCAGTTCTCCGTGCTGCCAATAGTTTCTCCGCGTTTGCCTCAGTACCGTCCTCGGATTACAATTCGATGTCGTACGCTTTTCCTATATGTATAGTCTCGAAATCCTGCTTGGCACTGCCAAGTGGTCTATCACCTCGCGAGGCTCCGCGCTCGATCAAAAGTTAGAGCGGGCAATGCACACTGACGAAGAACACATCATGCCCTGACAGAAGGCCGACAAGGGTTTCAAGCCATCCATCCATCCATCTAGGATGTGCTCAAGAATGAGATCATTCCCGGCATCTGCGTAAGCCTTTAACGAACCGTGAAATCCGTCGAAGAAGGCGGCCCGAACATCGGCCCAGCGGAAATCGCCGCTTCTAAAACGCTCCGTTGGAAGGACGCCAGCATCACGCAGATGATCAATAGATATGTGCCAGAACGGTTTCTCGATGCGTGCCTGAAGTGCTTTCGCAATGGTTGACTTGCCACTGCTCGACGCACCGTGCAGAAAAATAGGTCGTGTCCCGCCGAGTGGTGTAGTTCGTCGGTAGAGAAGCCGCTCGGGAGCGCGCCCTCATCAGCGCTGTAGCGAGCGAGCGGCGGTCATCGAAGTTCTCCGGTAAAGTCGGGTTGCTGACACCAACCTGATTGGAAGGAACCACCGATGACCGATGTCATGATGAACCTGCGCACGCTCGTAGAGAAGACCCCCGACGCCGATATTTTGCGGGAGATGATCGGCTTCGCCGCCGAGCGATTAATGGAGATGGAGGTGGGGGCCTCCACCGGTGCCGCTTATGGCGAGAAGAACCCGTTGCGCATGGCCCAGCGCAACGGGTATCGCGACCGGGACTGGGAGACGCGGGCCGGGACCGTCGAACTGCGCATTCCCAAACTCAGGAGGGGCACCTATTACCCTTCGTTCCTGGAGCCACGGCGCATCGCTGAGAAGGCGCTGACAGCCGTCATTCAGGAGGCCTACATCCAGGGCATCTCGACCCGCTCGGTCGACGACCTGGTTAAAGCAATGGGCATGAGCGGTGCCTCTACGGTTGCTCAGCAACTGGGCAACAGAAAGCCGACCGGCGATCGAGAAAGCCCGGATGGCGTATGACAGCCGTGAGGGGTGAGTCCAGAGCTTTGGAAGATTGACCCCTCGGATCCCCCGCTGCGGGCAGTCCGGCGAGAGTTCGACCATCGCTGCAATCATACTCCGCCATCAACAGCCATTGAACAACTATGCGAGCTGCAGCGCCAGCAAACGTCACTTCACCCCCTCGACGTAGACCGCACTCGAAAAAGCGTGGGAGCCAGAAATTCAGAGGTGATCGCGTATCATTGGATTATTGACGAATTGCTCTTTACGCCAGACAGGACTGCTACAATCTTTTAGAGGATCGGACGCGGTTGAACTGTGGTGCAATGGCTTAACTCCAATGGCCGCCGTTCGCGCAAAGCAGCTATTAGCCAATTCACTCAACGGCTGCCGTTAAAACTGCGAACTTCCGCTCGCGTGCCAAAGCTTCAATCCTGGTCTTGCGGCGAGAAGCGATCCCGAAAAGAGCAGCGGCAACCCCAGCCATAAGAATTCCCATGATCGAGGTAAGTAACAATCCCCTGCTCGCTGTTCGGACAAAATGCGTGCAGGCAACCGCTCCAGAAAGCCAATCAGATTTAGAGACATCAAGTTGATGGCTGGCAACCCAATCATAAATCAAGGCCAGTCGCTGCTGATGTGCGGCAGGGACAAGGTCGCGTGAGGATTGGACCTCTGAAAGCCTCTCGGATGCCTCGGCCGCGTCGCCTTCGATATAGGCAATCTGTGCCAAGGTATAGGCGGCGACGGCCCCGTCTACCGAGACCGGCACCATCTCCTGCGGCGACTTCAAGACGATGCCGCCATTTGCTGTCTGCTGGTGGAAGGCTTCTTGCCCCGCTGACGACCGAAGTGGCGTATCGGCAAGGATCGAGGGAGCTACCCGGCTCTTTGTCGCCTCAATCAACTGCCTGCGCACCGTGGTGGACAAGAGGTTTGGAGAGACCTCGTACCAGGAGTGCAAGATCGGGATGAGCATGGAAACCACATAGATGCCGAGAGCGGCGATCATGGCGGCCACGCCCATCGGCCTGGATCGGCGCATCAACACGACCACGCCTGCCACGCATAACGCTACCGAAACCCACTTCATCAACCAGAGCATGAAGGAATACGAAGGGACCCTTGAGGTGACGGATGCACCTGATCGCTGAACAAGCGTGAGGGCATCACCTGCCAGCGACACCTGCAGGAACGCCGTGTTGCTTTCAGCGGCTGGGAGCCACAGAAGGTAAGCAGTGATAGCGGTTAGCACACTGGTCGCCAAAAGCGTCAACCCGGCGAAAAGGTAAAACCGCAGCCGCGCCTCGATCGCATCGAGGACCGCTTCACTGTCTGAGATAGTTTTGGACTGCACAAGCCGACGGATACCGCCTGTCCCGAAGTGGAGGCGTTGCGCATTTGGCTCGGTTTCTTTTAGTTGTCCACGTAAGCAGTCGATGTCCGCCTTGGTGGCCGCAAGTCGATTGCCACGGGTGGCAATCCTGGCGCTCAGGCGATCAGACAGCGGCGAGATGAGGCAAAGCAAAATGCCCAATAGCGCAACGCCAAGCGAAATCCTCGTTCGTCCGCTATTGGCCGCCTGCAACTCTCTCTGAGCCTGCTCGCCAAACCCGCCCTCCAGGGTCACGAAGTTCCGGATTAAGCCTAATCTGTTCTGATCAAAGTTGCTTTTAAACAGAGGGCCTTCATCAAGCCGTGTAACTGCGGTGGCCGCCTTCTGCACATCTCCTCTTAGAGCGTATTCCTGCGCTAGGACGTAGGCCGCAACGTCCTTGTTGTCGACGCTGACAGAGGCGAACGTCGAGCCGCGAATAAGGGGATGCCCTCTTTCATCCTTTCCGACGCCTTCTTGCCCCGCATTGGCAACCAGGGACGTTAACAAGACCATGCGATATTTGGCGTAGGCGGGCGATGGGCCAAAACTCCGCGATAGATCGCTAACCGCAGAGAATACCAACGGACTTAACAACACCATGGCAACGACAATGCCGATGATTGTCCGTCGCGACAGCTCCGCATACATCAAAACGGTGGCAAGCGCGTAAAGGAACAGTATGAACGGCACGGTCTGCAGAAACTGGCTGGAAATAGCAAAAGTCGCGAGCAGGAACGCTGTCGCCAAACCAGCGAACACCCAGTGCCGCCGGA
This sequence comes from Rhizobium sp. 57MFTsu3.2, assembly GCF_012932765.1. Lineage (NCBI taxonomy): Bacteria > Pseudomonadati > Pseudomonadota > Alphaproteobacteria > Hyphomicrobiales > Rhizobiaceae > Rhizobium > Rhizobium sp. 57MFTsu3.2. The sequence continues at coordinate 24,735 of NZ_JDWI01000043.1, read as the reverse complement.
CGATAGCGACTAGACCTACTGCTCCAAGAAGCCATACAACGATAGTTTCCCGCGAGCCAATAGGCCTCAGATTGGTCGTCACCGTATCCGGGTAGAGCTTTGGATCGGAAAACGTCACATTGGCAGCAAAGGCATCCGGCAAATAAATCCAGCCGTGCAGACCACTGAGGTCCGTTTGAACGGTGGAATGTAGCATTGCTGAGAAAAACAGGCACAGAACGCCAACGAATGCACCGATTTGGCCCAGTGCTGAAATCTTGACCGAACGCATATTGAGGGCGGCAATAGCGGAATTATGTACCGTTTCCACGCGGGCCTTGTCAGCGGCGTCGATGTCTATCTGCGCGTTCTTCGCGACGCCCGAATGCCGCCTTCCAAAGGCGGATTGGCTAGCCATTCACCAGCCCTGTTGCCTTAACATTTTCGCGTAGCTCGTTGCGCAGCCGTTCCAGCTCACCGATAGCCTGCTTGCGTTGGTTCGCTCCTTGCTGGTGAGCCTCGCGCACATCCGTGAGCGTGGCCAGAATCTTGTCGTGAACGTGCTGCAGGGTCTCAACATCGACAACGAGCCTCTGGTTGGCCTTCGCAGTCGCTACCGAATTTTGGTGCAGCAGATCAGCGTTGCGACGCATCAAGGCATTCGTTGCGTCATCAATTGTATTCGCCAATTCGACAGCGCTCTTCTGTTCGTCCAGCGTGATTGCCAGCATGAACGACCGTTTCCACGCTGGTAAGGCGAGCTGACGGATTGTCTGAAATTTGTCGACCAGCGCAAGATTGTTGGATTGTATGATCCGAACCATCGGCAAGGTCTGCATCGCGCTGTGTTGCAGTACCTTCAGGTCGTCAACACGCTTGGACAACAATTGCCGGTTGGCTTCAAGGACAGCAGCTTTTTCGCTCGCCTCCATGCTGCGTTCAGACAAGTCAAGGCCACTGATCTCAGCGTCCATGTCGGCAAGTCGTATTTCAACAGCTTGGACGTGCTTGCCAAGAACGGCGAACTCGCTCCTGACGCCTTCGTACATTGTTTGATAGTCACGGTTCCGGCGGTTCAGCGTTTCAGCCGTGGTTTCGATCTGAGCCACCAACTTGTCGACTTGACCCTTGACCGTATCGAAACGCGCAATTGCCTTTTCCCTCGAACGAGCCAGCCGCTTCAGCAGCCCGCCGATCACAGGGATGCGATTTTGTGTGCTGCCGATAGCATCGAGGTTGAACTGCTGGGCTGCAAGAACAATCTCGTTGAGTTTGGTACCCGTTTGATCGAGATCGGTCGCGCGTGCCGAACGCAAGATGTCATCGGTGTACTTCGCCGAACGTTCGGCAATTTCCTGACCGAACTGTTGGATGGATAGGGCGGATTGAAGATCGATACTTGACGCCAGGCGCTCGACATCCGCATCGATAGTCGCCGGAGCTGCGGCCTCAGAACCGGTATTGTTTATACTTAGTCCGGTTGTCATCTGCTTCCAACCTTCTGTAAATGGTCGATGAGAGTGTTGTGAGATTGAAGGAACTCAACCGCTGGCTGGCTTCGGACACTGGTAACCTCGCCTTGTGCAATAGCCAGAGCGTTCCTCTGCCAGAGCGGCAGCAACATTGTTTCGATGTCAACGAACCTGTCGAGCAACATCGAAAGCGTGCTTTCCGACAAGCTCATCTGCTGGAGCGTTAGCGTGTTCGACGTTTCCATCGTTATAAGATTGGCAAGCCGGCGTTCGAACCGATCTACAACGAAGCTGTCTGCCGAAGCTCGGTATTTCACCAGCAGCGCCTTGGCCTCCTCGATGACACCGGCGAATTTCGACTGCTGCTCACCCAAGTCCAACTTGGCCTTCGCCAGAAGTGCCCTGATCCTGCGTCCATTATCCGCTGCCTGCCGCACTTCTCGGAAGGCGGTCATGACTCGATAGCTTGCAAGTTCGAACTGCAGCCGTGCTTCCACGTCCGCGCCAGTAAAGCGGCTGAGAATCGTTTGCTTCTTGAAAAATTTCTTCACATCGATTGTCTGCAGTAGAGCCACAATTCTTTCAGACCCGGACCGGATATCGAGAGCAGGTGTCGATTGGAGCAGGTCGCTGTTAATGTTGGGAACGCACGAAGCCCGGTCCAAAGCCTCGATAGCCGCGTCATTCAAAACATCCGGAAGTATCTTGCAGCTTCTACCTGAGGGTTGGCTATCGTAAAAAGCATTCGTCAATTTTAGCGTCACCCCAATGACACGATCAGAGACTTCTAAACGCAGAGCTGTTTTCAGCGAATGCAATCTACGTTTGATTGATAAAAAATAATTTAAACTAACAGAACGCCTTTTACCGTGTCGGTGCGGTGAACACTGTGAGCCGGTCTTCATTGCGGTTGGCGTCCGACGGCCACTTTCGGCAGTTCAATTGATCGCCGCAACACGTTCTGCAAATTTTTCCGCGGGCGTCTGAAAAAGCAAGGTCTTTCTTGGACGTTCGTTGAGCTGCCTGACGATAGCATTGAGCTGGGCTTGGCTATGTACGGACAGGTCAGTGGCGCGCGGTAGGTATTGGCGCAGCAATCGATTGGTGTTCTCATTTGAACCGCGNTGCCAGGGTGATCTGGGATCGCAGAAGTAAATCTCAACGTCAGCGGCTATTGCCAGTCGTTGATGGTCAGCCAACTCCTTGCCCCGATCCCANGTCAATGATTTGTAGAGTTCGCCCGGCAGTTTCTGTGACTGCTTTATCAGCGCAGAAACTACGCTTTCGGTATCCTTATTGGCGACCTTGATCAGCATGACGTAGCGCGAGTGACGCTCGACCAGCGTCGCGATGTAACTGTTCTTCGACCCACCGATAAGATCGCCCTCCCAGTGACCGGGGACTGCACGGTCGTCAGCGGACGCAGGCCTCTCGCTTATGGAAATCGCATCCTTGATCTGGCCTAAACCACTTCGTTTCATGCTGGCGTGGCCGCGAACGACGGATCGTTCGGCTTGCCCTAAGGTGTTCAAGCAATTCCTTCTTCAGCACCCCGCGGGCTTGGATATACAGGCTGCGACAGATCGTTTCGTGCGACACCTGTTTGAGGGGCTCCCCTGGATATGTACGTTTGAGCCAGCCCGCAATCTGCTCTGGCGACCATTTCCGGTATAGCTTGGCAGACACTGTGCGGGCCAAGGACGCATAGCAAGCCAGCTTGCATGTCTTGGGACGCAAGGAGCGATCCCAGGCGGCCTGATCTGAGCGTGCGGCCCGATACCGGTCCGCTCCGCCATTGCGACCAACTTCACGGCTGATCGTAGATGGAGATCGGCCTAATGTGTAGGCAATCGATCGTAGGGAACGCTGGCTGCTCAGCCCACGGGATATTTCCTCGCGTTCATCCAGACTGAGTGCCTTCGGCGCGCGATGGGGCCGATCGTAGTCGATCATTTAGGCCACGCAATGCCTATGGTCGAAGGACCATCGGCAGCTGTTTCGATTTGCCGACATACACCTTTGAATGACCGGGCTTTCCCTCGGGCAGTTTCATTCCTTCGGGAAACTGGAAAGTAACCGAGTGGGCACCTGCAAGACCAGCAGGATAGCGTGCAAAAGCCCGCATCGCCACATATGTGTCCCGGCCCCGTTCAACGAGAGACCCGTTCTGCAAGAGCTGCAGCAATCCCGCTTGTTGCGGAAGGATCCGGTACGGCTCGGCGATGCGATGCGAGTGGCGATAACGTCTTTGGCATCGATATTCAAGACGCCACCAGGGCTGAAACTCCTAAGATTGGCAAGAGTTTGCTTGAATTGCATGATGCCGTCTTGTGACGGAAGCCCATCAAGGCTGAAGTCAGGCTCTTTCGCAGACCGACCGTCCTCGACTTCATCGGTGACAGCGCGGAAATCAAAAGGAAGGGCCATACTAAACGAAGTATAGCGTGAAATCATGCCATCGATATCGTGACCGATCAAAGACGTTAGCGCCTGTAGAAATTGGCGCGTTGTTGCGCTTCCGCTCTTGCCTTCAAAGCGACGACTGCATTCTCGATCCGAGACGAGCGTGACGACATCCTTGGAGACGCCCGTGACGCCAACCCCAGTCCATCCTGTACCATAGAAGGTTGTTACTCGCTCGACGTGCCCGGTCAAACGCCAGATCATTGGGGTAAAGGACGATACTGCCAAATAGATCGGCTCAGAACCAGCCGCTATCTCTATGGTTGCGATCTCGGTTACTTCATCCTGGCCAACAATGGAGACGTTCGAGAGAGTGCCTCCTTCATAGGCAGTGATCAGGTACACTTTCTGTCGTGCTGTAGCTTTCGGCAACCGACACTGCCGCTCCAAACTATCTGCACGGGTGATCATCTCGCTCCGCGCTTGAAGTTCGCGTTTTTCTGTTGGGGATAGGAGACCGTCACCGTCTTTGTCGAAATAGGCGAAAGCCGCTGTTGCGAGTTCCTGAAGCTCGTCGGCTGTTAACTTCCCATCTTTATTGGGATCTAATTCCAGATACTTCTCAAGTTGAACAGACGAGCGGTCGCCTGAGAGATCATCACTCTGGTTCTGTGCGTAAGTGAAAGCCTCATCTAACGAGACCTTGCCATCTGCATTTGCGTCGGCACGAAGTAAGCCTGCTCTGGACCAAATCTCTTCTCGAAGATTGCTGAACTCTTGGGCGTCGACCACCCTGTCGGCGTTGACATCTCGCCCGAAGAACTCTGCCATTACTGCAGAAGTTCGGCCCGCCTTGTCGATCGCCTTTTTACGTTCAATATCGATGTTCGTCAGCGTCTGGTGGTCTTGAGCGCCCTGCCTTAGGACAGACATTACCATCGAGATGTACGCTTCTCGATAGTGGGCGATCAATGAAGATCGCACGAGAACGTCGGGGGGACGCTTGGACTCAGGCGTTTCCTGCGCCAGCCCAATCCCCCCAATCGATGCCATCGCAGCGGCCCAAATGAATGCTTTTCTCACGCGACATCTCTCCCTGAAAGCATTCAAGTATATATCGCGTGAGTTGCAATACATTGCAAACTTGTCGTATAGAATGCGAATCAATGTTCTGGAAAGCCGACTAAGGCAACACGTCACTTAAAAAGGCGGAGGCGGAAATGCGAGTCTTCAGAAGCGACCATCAGAGACCTACGGCAGATTACTGCTATCATTGATCTCGGGACTGCCGGTTGGAATTATCCGGCCGCATGGCTGCGGCAAACAACCGACGACAAGCCACTGGGGTTTAGTTCCATGGTGAGATTGCTTTCACGATTTATCGCAAAGTTCTTCCCGCCGGTACTCGTTATAGCGCTGGCATATTTCTCGGCAGTTTTGGCTTCGGCTGCGACGTACATAATCTTTGTTGGAACTTTGAGACACGCCGGAAGCCTGAATATCGAGACCTTTTGTTATGGACTTTTATTATACTCTGCTGGTTTTGCTGTGCTCTTTGCGATACCTGCAGCGTGCGCGGCTTTGGTGGCCTGGGAAAAAGGATATCGGAACGTCTTTTACTACGCGGCTACATGGGGAGCTGGAGGGCTTGTCTTAAGTGCCATCCCGCCAATGTTTCCCGACATACATCATGACGCTTTCTCGCATCTCAAGTGGCTAGTTTGGATCGTGACCGGTGCAGCGGGCGGGACCATTTATTGGATCGTCGCGGGGCGTTTCACTCGGGTCGTCAAGGCCAAACGTCACGTAGGATATAAGCCACCTGACGATCATTATTCTAAACGATGATACCGGCGGATATCGGCCGACTGCGGTAGAAAACCACCCGCTGCCGTCCGCTCCGCGTGTTCGCCCTTATTTTGCAAGACGTTAAAAGTTTGGGCTGAAGTAGCGGAGGTTACGATTGAAGCGTCAAAGAGTATTCGCGGGCCGAAGGGAAATGCGGCCTGTGGCCAATAGATCTAGCTGGTCGCAGCCGCTTTCTCCAAGGCGTCCCGCAAAACCTGTTCCTTCGTTTCATCGAGAGAGGTTTTGAGCACGACGCCACCAAAGGCGGAGATCTCCTTAAGGACCTTATCCGCCGTCATCTCGTGGATCAACACGAACAACGCCCCATTGCCCGGCTGGAGATTCGCAGCTAGATCCTTCATGAAAGCATCGTTGATGCCGACATCAGTGAGAGCGCCGCCTATGGCACCGGAAGCGGCACCAACTGCCACGCCCAATAGCGGATTAAGAAACAGAACACCGATAAGGAGGCCCCAGAAACTGCCCGACGCGGCACCGGCAATCGTGGTGTTGACCAACTGGTTCAGTTTGATCTTGCCGTCTTCGGCCTTGGTCGCGATGACAGCGTCTCCGACCTTTACCAAGTACTCCTTCTGCAGTCCGAGCAAGCGCTGGCGCACTTCCTCGGCTTTGGCTTCGCTGGGGTAAACAATTGCAATCAACGTAGACACGGCTATGTCCTCCATCAACGGAATTGCAGGCGTCGTTAAGATAGTAGCAATTTATGAAAAAATACAACCTGCCCCTGCGCCAATAGTCAATTAGGCACCTGTTGCCGCGTTCGCTTGTCGCCGTCGGCCAATTGTTTGTTTCGAGCTGCCAGAAACGTCTAGCGACAGCCATGCGGTACTACGGCGTTCGAGTACCACTGGCTTTCGATCGGTTCGCACACAATCTCGGCGGGCTGGCGCCAATGGAACTTGTTGAGAATATCCTGGGACGACGCCGGATGGCTCGATACGCGAGCGCCGATATTCCAATGGGCATTTGCCAGTCCAACAACGGCAAGGGTGACTGAAAGAGCTGGGCTGATGAAAACCATGCAACCACGCGATTTGCGATGCCGGAAGATCGTCCTCGTGGTAGCGCATTGCCAAGTCACGCCGTAGTTGGTCCAAGATTTCGCCAAAGCTCAAGCCTTCAGCTGCCTGATGTCGGTCGGCGTGTCTGGAAAATCCCGAATAGGATATGGCCAGATTTAATGTTCGTACCCCGCCGGTCGATCCGAAGTTCCAACGCTTCGCTGGCCACACGAGCATATCGTACAATACGGCGAAGAGCGTCGCCAAATGAATACGACGACGCGGCCAGGTAGTGGATCATGCCGATCTCTCGCAGATCGAGCTGTTTCGCCAGAGTGAGGCCAAGACGCTCGTCGTCGAGCGCCCGTGATGCCTCGCTCAAGAACTCAATCTGCGACGCTATGCTGATGCGTTTTCGCTCATCGAGCATAGCCTCGGTCAGGTGGATCATTTCAGCAGGGGCAGCGGATCGATGTTTTTCTGTCTGATCCGGGAGAGTGCCCGGCGCGAAGCCAACCCTCTTGGTCGTCGAGCAAAATAATTCGTCGACAAACTTGCGCCACTGCTGGTCTCTGACAAACGGGTTGGACATCGCTGCCACCGCGACACACGCAGCATGCGACGTATGGCAGCTCAGCGCAAATCTTTGTCTTCGCATGGCAAGCCGAGCACCTCGCCAATTCTGTATATCCGTCTGCGAAAAGTAGGCAGTGCGCCTCAACCGCATTTCAGCGACGAAATTACATACCGACAATGTGAACAAATTACGAATGGCTACGCATAAACCGACGTAGCTTATGGGGTTTTTGAGGGCAGAGATGAAGACAGCCAAACACCCACCTGCCTTGCAGGTGGTGACGAAAGAAGCCAGACGCGCCGTGCGACCGCTGATCGTGTTCACCGCGGGGATCAACATACTGATGTTGACCGGGACGATCTACATGCTCCAAGTCTACCACCGGGTGCTATCAAGCCACAGCGTGGAAACGTTGTTGATGCTGTCGCTGATGGCCACTTGTGCGCTTGTGACGATGGCGGGTCTGGACGTGGTGCGATCCAGAATGCTGGCCACGATCGGCGCGTGGATGAACGCGCGGTTGGCACCGGTGTTGCTGACGGCATCAGTTGAGCTGTCCGCCGTGTCTCCCGGTCAGGGGAACGGTCGCGCACTGCGGGATCTCGACCAAGTCAAGAATTTCTTCACCAGCCCGAGTATCTACCCGATCCTCGACGCCCCGTGGGCACCCCTGTTCTTCGCCGCGATCTTCCTGATGCACCCATGGCTGGGTTGGTTGGCGCTGACCGGCGGTGTCGGGCTGTTCGCACTGGCATTCCTGAACGAGTGGGTAACCCGCAAGCCCCTGACAGACGCCGGTAACGCACAAGCCAGAGCACACCAACAGGCCGAGGCCGCGATCCGGAACGCCGAAGTCGTACAGGCAATGGGCATGATGAAGCCATTGCTCGAAGTCTGGCGGGCCCAACAGGACAAGGCGAGCAACGAGCAGACAACAGCAGCCAACAGGGGCAGCACGATCTCGGCCCTCGCGAAATGCTACAGGATGGCTCTCCAGATGGCTGTACTCGGTATCGGTGCTTATCTCGTGCTTCGGAACGAGGCTTCGCCCGGTATCATGATCTCGGCCTCAATCTTGATGGGTCGTGCGCTGGCCCCGGTGGAACAAGCGATCGGGACGTGGAAGGCGACGATCGGGGCACGTGCTGCTTACAAGCGTCTCGTGGCAATCGCTGGGAACCGCCAGGAAGACGTCCCAGTTTTCCCGATGCCGCGACCGACCGGCAGATTCACTGCGGAGAACATCACGCTAGCCAGAAAGGACGGTGAGCCGATCCTGAGAGGCATCAGCTTCCAACTCAGACCCGGTGAGGTACTGGCGATGATCGGCCCGAGTGCATCTGGCAAAACGAGTCTGGCGAGAATACTGGCTGGTGCTTGGCGACCGACCGGCGGGCGGGCGTTACTTGACGGCATGAACGTCGCCGAGTGGGCAGCTGAGGACCGGGGTCTCCACGTCGGGTACCTGCCGCAGGACATCGAGTTGTTCGCCGGTACGGTGGCCGAGAACATCGCCCGGTTTACCAAACTGAACCACACGGTCTTTGACAAGGTCGTCAAGGCCGCGCAGATGGCGGGCGTCCACGAACTGATCAAGGGATTGCCGAAGGGCTACGACACCGAGATCGGCGAGGCAGGTGCGTCACTATCCGGTGGGCAACGCCAGCGAATCGGGTTGGCACGGGCATTCTTCGGCAACCCGGCACTGCTGATACTGGACGAACCGAATTCCAATCTGGACAAGGATGGTGAGGACGCTTTGGCGGAGGCCATCAGCGCAGCCAAGCACACCGGTATGAGCGTTATCCTGATCGCCCACCGACCGAGCATCATGGAGCAGGTGGACAAGGTGCTGGTGCTGAACCGAGGTCAACAGGACCTGTTCGGCCCGCGTGACGCAGTGTTTGCCGAGATAGCGAGCCGCAATCGCAAAGTGGCCCAGATGCCGAAGGTAGCCCAGATGGTGGTCAAGGAAAAAATGACAGAGGTGAAAGAAGCATGAGCCGCCAGAACATCATACCTCTACCCGGTATCCAGATGCCCACGCCGGAACATCGACCACTGCGCATCAAGGGCGTGACCTACGCCGGCGTGGCGATAATGGCCCTGTTCTTCGGCGTGGCCGGTGGTTGGGCGGCGTTGGCCCCACTGGACAGTGCCGCCGTCGCCGGGGGCGTGATCAAGGTCGCCGGTGACCGGAAACAGGTCCAGCATCTTGAGGGCGGCATCATCAAGGAACTGGACGCCACCAACGGCCTCATCGTCAAGGCAGGTGACGTCCTGGTCAGATTGGACAGCACTCAGGCAAAATCACAGTTGGACCTGATTCAGAGCCGTATCGTCACCCGCGAGGCTCTGGCCGCACGGCTACGAGCCGAGCGGGACGACAGGAGCGAGGTCGAGTTCGGCCCGGTACTGCTGGCAAACCCGTCGGCAGCTGCCAAGGACGCGATTATCACGCAGCGGGACTTGTTCAACGCGAAGTACCACAACCTGAAGGACGAGCGGGAAATTCTCACCCAGCGCCGCCAGCAGAGCGAGGACGAAATTGCCGGACTGAAGAACCTCATTGCGACCGAGGACAAGCAGATCGCAGACATCGACAAAGAGGCGAACGACCTCGACGTCTTGCTCCAGAAGGGTCTGACAACCCGGGAGCGGGGTTTGTTGCTCAGACGCCAGCAGCACGAATACGAGGGTGAGCGGGCGACGAACACAGCATCAGTCGCCCGCGCCAAGAGCGCCATGGCCGAGATCCAAATGCAGATCTTGAACCTCGACACCAAGCGGCTGAACGACGCCGTCGATGAGTTGAGCAAGACCGAGGCGGAGTTGTCCGATCTCCGTCAACAGGAGCGTGCTGCCAGGGACGTGCTTGCCCGCACCAACATCACCGCACCGGTGGACGGTATCATCATGGACCTGAAAGTCCACACGACTGGCGGCGTCGTGAAGCCCGGTGAGACGTTGTTGACGGTCGTGCCTCTTGACGAACAATTGGTGGTCGAGGCCATGGTGAAGCCCGAGGACGTCGAGACGATCGCGCCAGGCCAGACGGCACACGCGAACTTCCCGGCGCTCGCCCGCTACAACCTACCCCCGCTCGACGGTGTCGTGGACACCGTATCAGCCGACAGACTTGTGGAAGAGCGGACAGGCGCGCCCTACTTCGCCGCAACCATCCTGATCAACAGGAGCGAACTCACCAAGCTGGAGGGGCGCAAGTTGCTGCCGGGTATGACGAGCGAGGCGATGATCCGGACGGGGAGCCGGACCGTGCTGGAATACCTCTCGGAGCCGATCACCCAGAACTTCCGCCGGTCCCTGCGGGAAAAATAAACCAAAGATGCGGGGCAACAAAACGCCAACAATGTGAACAAGTTATTCCGTGCCCCGAACAACGCCAACGAGGGTCTTTAGGGGGATCTCACAATTCACAGACACCAACCCTGTCGCGAAGGGGGCGGCGGCGGGATTGGTTTGTCCACAAACAGCCTTATCCGGAAACAGAGAGTAGCGTACAATGGCTCAATCGCCATCATCCCCGTCGGCAACGACGAACAACGCCGCGAAGGACGACGTCGTCGGCCTGAACGGCGACCTCACCTTCACCATCGCGGACCTGCTGGCCAACGACCCCGGCGGTGCGGCGAAGAACGACGTCAGCAAGCAGTTTTTCTTCGGGAACATTGCTGACTACGCCGCTAACCAGATCGTTAATGGCATCCCGACCGTCGCCGCGCAGAGGGCTTATCTGCTGGCGCACCACATCGAGAGCAACGCCGCTTTCACCGAGTTCACCATCAAGAACGACGCTACCGATATCCAGTATATGGTCCAGATGGGCAACAAGGGTACGTGGTCACAGGCCGACGTGGACGTGAGGCACGCACCGACGGCCGAAGCTTTTACGAACACCGTGGAAGAGGACAAGAGCATCTCCGGTAACGTCAAGGGCGCGGACATCGACGGCGACAGCCTGACCTACTCGCTCAATGGTACGGCCCCGGCTGGCCTTACCTTCAACTCGGACGGTTCTTACACGTTCGATGCTTCCGGTGCTGAGTTCCAGAAGCTGGCCGCCGGCGAGCAGAAGGCAATCCAAGTCGAGTACGTCGTGAACGACGGTCACGGTGGTACCGCTACCTCGACGTTGACCATCACGGTCACCGGCATGAACGACGCTGCCAAGATCAGCGGTGAAGTCGGGGGTGATTTCGACGAGACGAACGAAGCACAGGTGTACACCGGAAAACTTGAGGTCACCGACGCGGATCACGATCAGGCGACGTTCCAGCAGCAGACCGACGTGGCCGGCAAATACGGTTCGTTCTCGATCGAGGCGGATGGTTCATGGAACTACACCATGAACGACGCCCACAACGAGTTCAAGCAGGGCACCGACTACACCGACAGCATCACGGTGTATACCGCCGACGGGACCGCGCAGGTTATCTCAGTGACCATCCACGGGGCGAACGACGCGCCGGTGTTGACCGGTACGCCGGCGACGCTCACGGCCGGTACCGAGGACACGAGCTACACGATCAGCAAGGCCGATCTTCTCGCCGGCTACACCGATGTGGAGAACGACGCNCTCTCGGTCTCGGGGCTGTCCTCGAATGACGGCACCTGGGCCAAAAACGCCGACGACAGCTGGACCTTCAAGCCGGCCGCCAACTTCAACGGTCA